>JAHOYS010000139.1 GCA_019038815.1 Desulfobacterales bacterium
GTATGACCGGCAGGCATGGTAATGCTGTATACACCGTCTTCTCGTTCACACTTGAGATCAGGACAGGCCTTTTTAAACACTTTCATTATCTTATAATTAGAAAACAAAACTGTAGCTGTAAAAATCTCAATACCCCTTTCTTGTCCAAGTTTAAATAATAAGTTTACCATATAGGTGGCAATGCCAAGATTATTATACTTTTCATCAACAACTATGGCGATTTCAGCCATAGAGTCTGATTTTTCCTTTAAATACCTGGCCTCTGCAATCAAAATGCCTTCTCCCGGCTCTCCGACCAGCCCCACAATTGACATGATGTTGTTCCAGTCAATATTGACATATTCCTGCATTTTTGAATGGGGCATAGTGGTAATGCAGTAAAAATACCGGTAATAAATGGCTTCATCAGAAAAACGGTAGAACAGTTTTCTCATTTGTTCCTCATCCGAAGGTTTTATGGGCCTGAACCTTACCTTGACCCCATTTTTAAAGGTCTGCTGCTCGTAAATCTCATGGGGGTAAAGATGGCTGCTTTCCTTTAAAAATATCTGATCCGAATACAGCATATTTTTCTTTTTTGCCCCGTTAAATAACGCCATACGGTCATCCGGATGGGCAATCTCAATCATGGCCTGGGCCCGTTCCCGTATTGAAAGGCCGTTAAGCATGGCCGCTCCGTATTCTGTCACCACCATGTCAATGGATTCTTCAAATCCCAGCTGGTTATGGTACCGGTTGATTGAAATTTTGATATTGGGGTGATTATTCAAATTCCTGCTGGGAAGACCGAATATGATACGGCCTCTCCTGGAAATCTGCGCCCCTAAAAAAGAGTCCATCAGTTCCATGGGACCGCTGATGACATTTCCTTTACCGTGGTGTAAAACAATGCGACCGGACAGATCAACTTTGCGCGCAGGAATCACCGCAACAAACCCTGGATTTTTACCAATATTGACCGGATCAAAAACCGTCTGGATTCCCTGGAATTCCACCAGGTGGTTCCGATCAAGCCAGGCCATCAGGGCAGGCGTTCCAAATGCATAGGATGCAATAGATTTTCCCTGAAAGACATCTTTATAAAGGTTGGTCACTGCCCCGCTTTTCACAAGATCCATCAAGGCATCGGTAAACACAGGGGAGTGTATGCCAAGGTGATGTTTATTCATAAGTTTTTTACTTAGGGATTCAAACAACGGACCAATGGAAAACGCAAGACAGCTTTTGTCCTGGATCAGAGAAGCAATACGACCGGACAGACGATCAAAAGCAGGGCCGGTTTCCCAGCGCTTAAAATAAATCGGATTATCCTGTGAATAGGTCAGCATGTCAAATTCCGACATATTGACAAAGGTATCACCAAAGGTCCTGGGAATTTTTGGATTAATCTCACCCACGACAAGGGCGGCTTGTTCCATGGCAGCCCGTGCCACGTCAATAGAAATTCCCAGGCTGGCATTTCCTGAATCGTCCGGCGGGGAAACCTGTATAAATGCGACATCAACCTGGATAAGCCCTGACTCAAACAGTCGATGCAATCTTTTGAATCGAATGGGAATCAGGTCTACCAAACCTCTGGTAATCGCCTTATTTACCATATTGCCTGAACTGAATGTCTTCAACCGGTATTTATGGGAATCAAGAGTTTTAAGGGATATCGTATCACTGAAATTCACAAGCTGAATCAACTCGAGATCAACCAGTTTATTATTCTTGGAGCTCATCAGCCGCTTTACCAGGGTGCGGGGTTCAGAAATACCCGTACTCAAAAAAATACTCATTCCCGGCCGGATCTTTTTCATGACAATATCAGGATCAATGATTTTTTGTTTCCAATTCATATTGATACCTTGATTAAAGTCCCGTAAAGATACAAGGGAATATTATTAAAGTATTATAATACCTTGCGGCTGCTTTTGCAAAACAAATGTAATCATACCAAAGAAACGATTACGAAAATTTGTTTATTTTTTATCCTTCTTTTTCTGCTTTGCTTTCAGAACCTGGCGCTGGGAAGCATTCAGTACGCTTTTTCTAAGGCGTATGGAAAGCGGTGTGACTTCCACCATTTCATCATCCCGGATAAAATGAATGGCCTTTTCAAGGGTCATGACTTTTATAGGCGAACAAACAACACTTTCGTCTTTCCCGGATGCCCGCATATTGGTGAGTTTTTTCTCCTTGCAGGCATTGACATCGATATCCTGATGCCGGTTGTGCTCTCCGACAATCATACCCTCATATACGAGAGTTCCGGGCTCAAGAAGCATCTGTCCTCTGGGTTCAAGATTAAACAATGCATAGGGCACAGCCTTGCCCTGTCTGTCTGAAACAATGGACCCGTTAAATCGAACCGGAAAATCCCCCCTGTATTCCTCATATCCGGAAAGGTATGAATTCATAATCCCGGTTCCCCGGGTATCTGTCATAAACTCATCCCTGTATCCTATCAAAGATCTTGAGGGAATTGAAAATTCAATTCTAACCCTGCCTTTGTTGTTGTTAACAAGATTGATCATCTTGCCTTTTCGAATGGAAAGCTTTTCCGTTACAACACCCAGAAAATCCTCACCACAATCCACAAATAAATGTTCAATGGGCTCCAGTTTTTTTCCTTCCTTATATTTATAAATGACCTTGGGTCGCCCGACACAGAGCTCAAATCCTTCCCTCCGCATGGTTTCGATCAGGATGGCAAGCTGGAGCTCACCCCTTCCCTTGACGGTGAAACTTTCATCTGTGGTACTTTCTTCCACTTCAATGGCAACATTCATTAAAGTTTCCTTAAGAAGACGCTCCCTGATTTTCCTGGACTGAACATATTTTCCTTCGCGGCCGGCAAAGGGGGATGTGGAAATGGAGAACTGCATGGAGACTGTGGGTTCATCCACCGTAATTCTTTCTAACGGCACAGGTTCGAGTTTTGTACAGATGGTGTCTCCGATTTTGACATCCTCTATACCGGACAATACTATAATATCCCCCACCTGGGCCTGTTCTACAGGCAAAAGCGTCATCCCGTCATAGGATTGAAGTTTAGAAACCTTTAAAGGCACAAGCATACCCTTCTCGGTGATGCATACAAGATTTTCATTTGATTTGGCACTGCCGTTAAAAATTTTACCTATGGCAAGCCGTCCAAGATAATCAGAATACCCGAGATCTGAAACCAGCATCTGAAAAGGAGCTTCAGGATCATAGGTCGGAGCCGGCATTTCTTCTAAAATAAGATCGAATAAAACGCTTAGATTGTCAACATCATCATCCAGTTCTTTTTTAACAATACCATCACGGCCAATGGCATACAGATAGGTAAAATCAAGCTGTTGTTCCGTGGCATCAAGATCAATGAAAAGATCATACACCATATCCAGAACTTCGTCGGGTCTGGCATCCTTACGGTCGATCTTATTGATAATGACCATGACAGGAAGATTGGACTCAAAGGTCTTTTTAAGGACGAACCGGGTCTGGGGCAAGGGGCCTTCTGACGCATCGACAAGGAGAATCGCACTGTCAGCCATGGAAAGTGCTCTTTCCACTTCACCGCCGAAATCTGCATGACCCGGGGTGTCAATAATATTAATTTTAACTCCCTGCCAGTTCACAGAGCAGTTTTTAGCCGAAATAGTAATACCGCGTTCTCTTTCAAGGTCCATGCTGTCCATGAGGCGTTCATCCACCTTCTGGCCTTCCCTGAAAAGCCCGCTCTGTTCGAACATTGCATCGACAAGGGTGGTTTTACCATGGTCAACATGGGCAATGATGGCAACGTTTCTTAAACTGTCATTAACTTCTGTATTTTTTTTCATGATTCTCCTGCTAATATCTCATAATTATTCACAGGCGGGGAATATAATCATGAAACCTGAAAAGACAACTATTACTTTGAGATCCTTGTAGTACCATCGGCACCAGTAATAATCCTGACCATGTCCCCGGCAGAGATCATAATATCGGCCTCCTGTACGACAACGATAGTCTGGCCATTGTCTTTTCTCACAATAATTTCAAGACCCTGTTTCCGGGTTAATCCTTCTTCAGCTGCCGTTCCTGCTGCTGCACCGGCAAGAGCGCCGACCACCGTGGCAATAGTTCTGCCTGACCCGCTTCCCACTGTGCTGCCCAGAACAGCACCCGTTACACCACCTGCAGCCGTTCCAATGGGGGTTTTGGTGCCTTCGATCACCACTTCTTTTACAGATTCAACCATCCCGTTTTCAACGGTCTGAACCTGTCTTGCTTCATCCCGTGAATATACCTGGCCTGACCGGCTTGAGACGCATCCTGTCACAACTGTTGCAATGACAGCCACAAGAAAAATCATGGCTGCGTGTTTACCGCCTGGCAAACTTTTTATAATTGATTTTTTAATTTTCATAACATGTTCCTTTTTTTTATTGAATAATTATCTAATTCTACAACACCTTTGTCTGCGCTTCAAGCATTCAATTGTTAAAAATAATATGTAAGCAGCACATAGGCGTTTGGAGCGGCATTGGTATGATAATTTGTGCCCGGGATCAAAAAACCGCCGTATTCACTTTCTTTTTTACCATAAAAAATATTTGCACCAAAATGAAGATTTGAATTCTGTGTCATACTCCATATTGCCCGGGGCTGGATTATACCGGAAGGATCTTTAACATTGTTGATTACGCTTAAATACATATTAAACAAAGGATGGAGTTCCACCTGAATCCGGGTGCTTAAATAATTTTTTCCAAGGGCAAATAATTCCCCCCTGTCAATTCTTTCCATAATTTCAGAATCATCCATGGCATTTGTATAATTATTTTCCCCAAGCCCGTTATGATAATATTCAATAAGACCGTACATGTTTTTTCTCAGCCATACCCAGGAATAATCAATATTTACTACAAACTGAAAATATCCACTCCTGTCACTGCCATTTTTCAGGGTTGACCAGACAAGATCGGTCCGCCATGCAGCATCTCCAAGGTAACCTGCGCCCCCCAGGCCTAAAATATTTTCATCATAATGCCGGGCAGCCATTACATCCATTTCAATATCACCTGCAAAAAAATAAAATTTTCCTGCAACAGAAGAACTTTTAAAATCAACTTCTCCTGTTGCTGCATCCCTTCTTGGAACATAAAGCAGGTTGAATTCTCCTGAGAGTTCTGTATTAAACCGAAGAGAAACAAGATCATCGCCCATCTTGTAATCGCGAACCGTATCAGAAGGCGCAAAAGGATTAAATAGATCCATGGGATTAAAAATAAGACCGTTTCCCCATGTAACAGCCTGTCTTCCAACTATGATGTCACCCCAGGACGGTTTTATTGAAAAAAACAAACGGTCAAGCCGGTTCCATAAAACATAATCTTCTGTCTCTTTAACAGTTTTTGTTAAATCTAAAAGACGCCTTTTATCCATACCAGAAGGGTTAAAATATTTTTGAAGCTCAACCTTTTTTTCATATGTATCACCCCATTTGAGGAAAGCCTCATAATGGGCTTCAAAATAAATTCTTTCAGATAAAACAAGCTTATCCGTCAACCTGACATTGGCAAGACCGTCCAATCCTGTACCGGTTCCCGCCGGTTCAAAGTAAGACCCGCCATCATATCCGGTTGCGCCTCCTTCAAATCTTAAATGTCCCCCGAACCGGTTATCAATATTTTCATGCCAGGCTGAATTCTGCCCGGCCCAAAGGATTGAGGTAAATATCAGCGATAAAAAAAAGAATATGAGGCAGCATATATAATCATTATTTGGTTTCATCATTTACAATGAGCCCATCCTTTATAGTGACAAGACGTCTGGCATAATCCATGACCATGCTGTCATGAGTTGAAAAAATAAAGGTGACCTTTTTTTCTTTGTTCATCTTTTCCATCATTAACAAAAGGCCTTGTCCTGTTTTTGAATC
This sequence comes from Desulfobacterales bacterium, assembly GCA_019038815.1. Classification (GTDB taxonomy): domain Bacteria; phylum Desulfobacterota; class Desulfobacteria; order Desulfobacterales; family Desulfobacteraceae; genus Desulfobacula. The sequence continues at coordinate 5,897 of JAHOYS010000139.1, forward strand.
AAGATTTGCAGTGGGTTCATCTGCCAGAACAATGGCAGGATTTGAAACAATGGCTCTTGCAACGGCAACCCTTTGCTGCTGGCCGCCTGAAAGTTCAGCAGGCCGGCTGTCGTATTTTCCCTCAAGGCCCACATCATCAAGGATTGCCCTTGCCCTGTCGTGTCTTTCCATTTTCGGTACGCCCTGCAAAAGCATGACATATTCAACATTTTCAATAGCCGATAAAACCGGAATAAGATTAAATGCCTGGAAAACAAATCCTATTTTATGCAGCCTTAAAGAGGCAAGATCTGTCTGGTTCATTTTTGCAAATTCATTATTGTCAACAATAACAATCCCTGAGTCCGGCAGATCAAGGCCGCCTATGATATTCAGCAGTGTTGTTTTTCCTGATCCTGACGGACCGGCAAGGGCGACAAATTCTGCTTTATCTACTTTAAGATCAACACCGCGAAGGGCCTCGATTTTCATCTTTCCCTGCAAGTATGTTTTCTTTATATCTTTTGTTTCAACAATTGCCATATCATGTCTCCATGTGAACAGATTTCTAATTCTTCATCATTGCCTGAGTCGGAGTAAACCGGGCAGCCTTAACCGCCGGATACAAGCTGACCAAAAGACCTAAAACAAGTACCACAAGTCCTGCTGCAGCAACATCCTGCATCCAGATTTCCGGATACAGTTTTCGCGGGATTCCCCACATTTCCACACCGGCTGCCAGGGCTGACAGATCAATACCATTTTTTGCAATGGCTGCAACGCTTAAAAACCCCAGTATATTCCCTGCCAGTATTCCCAGA
>JAHOYS010000333.1 GCA_019038815.1 Desulfobacterales bacterium
CCAAGGCTTTGCCGGGTCTGTTTTATCCATTTTTTTAATTTCCCTTGATTTTCAATATCATTTTTAAGATCCATCGGCATATCAAGGTGAAGAGTGTGGGTAGTGGGGTTTAAGGGTGCAAAAAGATCTATGACCGTAAGGATTGTATTCGTTGCTTTCTGCCTTTCTTCTAAAGATTCATGGGTCAGGCTGATATCGGTGGGAAGATGAATGTTATAGGTAAGATCCAGCTTTTGGGATAAATATAAAAGTTCCTCCACATCATCTTTTGATGGCAGGACTTCTTTGGGCATGCTTTCAAAAACAAGAATTTCGATTTCATCAAAAAACAGACCCAGCTTTTTTACATTGGGGATAATATGATCCGGAAAAATAAAAGAAGTGGTTCCAAGCTTGAAGGGTTTGTCCGGCAATATTGAATTTTTTGAATTTAAGTCAGGCATCTTTGATCCACCTAAAAAATAAAAAGAAGAAATAATGAAATAAGAATAGCCAAAAATGAGCAGAACATCATCAGATCACATGCCTGCCTTATTTTTCCTTTTTCAGGATCTTTAAACTCTTTTCCGATATAAGGCTTTTTAACCAGTGTACCATGATACATATTGGGACCGCCAAGTCTTATTTTAAGAGCACCTGAGAAAGCGGCTTCCGAATATCCGGCATTGGGACTTTTATGAAGTGACCCCTGAGAAAAACCCGTCTTTAATGCCAAAACGCCTCTTTTAAAAGAAAGAAGAGATGCAGCCAGTGCAATGATCAAAACAGATATCCTTGCCGGAATAAAATTGGCCGCATCATCAATCCTTGCAGATGCTCTGCCAAAAAGAAGATAAGTATCATTTTTATATCCAACCATTGAATCGAGAGTATTAACCATTTTATAGGCAAGTGCCAATGGCACTCCCCCGATCATGGCAAAAAACAAGGGGGATAAAAATCCGTCCACAAAATTTTCAGCCACTGTTTCCACACTGGCCTGTGTAATGGCTTTTTCGTCAAGTGTTTGTGTCTGTCGGCCCACAATCATAGAGACCTTTTCCCGGGCTTTTTCAATATTGTTCTCTTCAAGGGCTTTAAAAACACTTAATGCTGCCTTTTCAAGACTTGTGGATGAAAAACAAAAAAAGAGAAGAACCACCTGGACAAGCATTCCAAAAACAGGATGGATACTGATACTCACTTTTATTATAACAAAGCTTATCAGCCATACAGATAAAATCAGACAGCAGGCAAAGAAAAAACCTGAAATTAAAAGATGTTTGAAATATCTTCTGAACCAGTCCTCAAAAAAACCAATGGCTTTGCCCATATAAACAACCGGGTGGGGCAATATTTTGGGATCACCCAGGATAAAATCAAGGATGAAAGCCGCCAGAATAACAGTCCATTGAATCTCAATCATTTTTCACGGCCTGTTTTATCAAAACTGCCAGACGCTCATTGATCCCTCTTTCCTTTAAAGAAAATCTCACATGCTGATCAGACAATCCTAAAAAATTGGAACAATCTCTGATTAATATTTTATGTTGGCCAATCTTCTCACAAAAATTCCTGGAATCCACCCCGTTTTTCAAACGGGCCAGAATAAAATACGTACTTGAATCAAACATTTGCAATCCTTGAATGTTTTTAAGGCTGTCAAGGAAAACCTGCTTTTCTGTTTTGATATACTCTCTTGTTTTCTGATAAAAAGGCTCGATTCTTTCAGGATGATCAAAAATATGTTCAATAACAGTCTGGGCCAGTGCATTCACACTCCATGGCTGGTAATAAGCCATGATCTTTTCAACAAGTCCCTGGGCTGCACTTAAAAACCCGGTACGAAGTCCGGGTATCCTGAATATTTTTGACATGGAGGAAAGAACTATCAGGTTTTTATATCCGGTGTGTGATACCAGGGAAATGTCACAGGCCTGATCCACAAAGGGAAGGTAGGATTCGTCAATAATAAAAACAGTATCTTCATGTTTTTGAATCAGGTACTCAAGTTTTTCTCTTGGAACAAGTGAGCCAGTAGGATTGTTGGGGTTACAGATAAAAACCGTGTCTGCCCCTTTTGCCATCCTTGATATTTCATCAATATCCGGATCAAACATATCTGACTCTTTTGCAAGGCAGTGCTGAAAGGAAATTTTATGCATCAGGCAGGCATCTTTGTAATCCGAATAGGTGGGGCCGACAATTAATACCTTTTTTGAAGCAAAGGCTTTCGGAATGGTGTAAATAAACCATGTAGTGCCATTGCCTGCCACAACCCTGGTTTGATCAATCCCATGAAAACCGGCAAACCCTTTTCTCATGGTCTCAGCATCTGGTTCAGGAAGGGATCTTATTTTAACCAGGTTATCACAAATAACTTTCTCTATGGTTTCAGGCGGCCCCAGAGGATTTAAATTACTGCTCATGTCAATAATATCATCAACGGCGCAGCCCAATGTTTTTGCCAGACTCTTAATGTTTCCGCCATGGCCGATAATCATTAAATTGATTCCTTTTACTTGTGACCTTTAAGTCATACCCAGGTTAAAAAACTATTAATGCCCCGGCTGCCAAAAATAAAACAGCTTCCATTATCTCATTCAAGGCTCCCAGCATATCTCCTGTAATACAATTGAGTTTCTTTTTATAAAACCCCAGTACCAGCAACAGGGTTCCAACAAAAACAAGGTTCAAAACCAGGCATTTATAACCCAGAAAAAGAGAGATAATCATTGGAATCAACACAAAGGAAAAATCCTTTAAGCCCATTTCCTTTTCAAAAAAATCAAGCCCGGTTCCCTTATCTTTTCTGCCGTAATCTAAAAATCGTATCCCAAACAGCATTGCCGATCGTGAATAAGAAGGAATAATCAAAAGAAGGGCCATGGTTTGAAGATGGGTTCCACTTGTTTTGACAGAATAAATCCCTGCCGTTTTAACTGCCAGGATACAGACAACCGCCACAAGTCCCATCATCCCTGTCCTGCTGTCTTTCATAATTTCAAGCACTCTTTGTTTGGACCTGTGGCTGAATAAACCGTCTGCCGTGTCTCCCAGGCCGTCCAGATGAAGAGCCCCTGTTACCATGACGAGAAAAACAACATCCAGAACCGCCACCACTAAAGGAGGCCAAAAACATGAAACAACCACGTCAAACACCAGCAGCAGACCGCCCAGTATCAACCCTGCAACTGGAAAATACTTAATCATGCCCATAGGAGAATAGGGCACATTTTTTCCTGCCGGAAGAATGGTAATAAACAAAATCGCAGATCGTAAATCCGTAAAAACTTTTTTCATTATCATTACTCTTTTAATGTCTGGTAGAAAATACCCCGTTCCCGGATTTTCCCAACTATTTTCTTTTCCTGTTCAAGACTGTTTATAACTTTATCGATCTCTTGTTTTTCAACTCCCAGAATCTGTAATAAATCTTTTTTTGTACAGGGTCTTCGATGAATGGTTTCAACAATGGCTGCCCTTACATCTGCTCTTTTTATCCGGGCGTTGATATCCCCATCAACCTTTGCAATGACCTCGATATTGGGAAACCCTAGAATCTCGATCACCTTTTCAAGCTCCGGTCTTGATGCAGGTTTGATATCGGACATGGTTCCCGGCCGATCCAGCGTATTGATCTGGATCACTTCAGGATTTATCTTTTGAATCGCCTCTTTCAGCAACACCAGATCTGATCTGCTGTCATTAATCCCTGGAAGAATGAAAACTTCCAGCCAGATTTTACCCGTGTATTCCTTTGCAAAGGTTTCAATGCCTTTTACGACCCTGTGAATATCTAAAGCCGGGTCGGGCCTGTTAATCCTGGCAAACGTCTTTTTTGATACGGCATCCAGGGATGGCACTACTACGTCTGCTTTTAAAAGGGCCTGGTGGACTGCCGGATCAAAAAAAAGGGTTGAATTGGTCAAAACCGCCACCTTGACATGTGGCTTTTTCTCCTTGATATAGTCGATGACCTGACCCAGCCTGTTGTTCAATGTGGGTTCGCCGGAACCTGAAAAAGTAAGATAATCCGGATCAACATTGTGCTGCCAGTAATGGTCAAGTTCTTTTTTCACATCCTTGAACCTGACATACTCTTTTTGCTCAAGGGTTAATTGGGTAGTTTTCCCGCACTCGCAATAGACACAGTCCAGGCTACAGGTTTTATGAGTAACCAGATCAACCCCCAGGGAAATGCCAAGCCGCCGCGATGGAACCGGTCCGAAAATATGTTTATATTGCATCTTTGTTCGTTTCTCCTGATTTTAAAGCCTTGGCTTTATCTGAACATCGATTCCAGCAATTGTCATAACGACCGTATCGGCAATTTTTGCCATCCTTTGATTGACAAACCCGGCAAAATCCCTGAATTTCCTGGCAAGCTCATTCTCCGGGACAATACCACACCCGACCTCATTGGAAACCAGGAATATCGGACACTCACATTGCTCAAGAGAATTTTCCAGATGTTTAACAGCCTCATCAATCCGGGTCTTATCATACGAGTGAAATAATAGATTGGATACCCACAGTGTCAGGCAGTCCACAAGGAGAACACGGGCTTCAGTGGAATATTGATTGATTTTTTCATGAATCATGACCGGCTCTTCAATGGTATGCCAGTCTTGTCCGCGCTCCTTTTGATGACTTTCCACCCGTTTTTCCATTTCAGTGTCGGTTGGCACGGACGTGGCTATAAAATATTTTTTTCCCCCTTTTATCCTGTTGGCCTGATCCAGGGCAAAAAAACTCTTGCCGCTTCTGCATCCCCCGATCACAAATGTTACATTTTTTTTCAAAAGTTTATGCTTAATTCAAATCATTTTTTGGGTTTTTGGTTACAGGAAGTCTGAGCACAGGCACACCTTCTTTAGTAAGAACTTTATCTTCCTCTTTTGTTGTGGTTCCCCTGATATTCCTGTGTTCTTCTGCTCCATAATGCATTTTCAAGGCTTCTTTTGTGAAACCGGAGCCCACATCCTCATAATTTTTTTCAACATATTCAGCCACTTTATGGGTCAACTCAGCCATTGCTTCCTGGCTTGCCTGCAAGGCTCTCTGAGTTGTATTACTGGAAGATTTTTTAATGGCAATAAGATGGAGTTTCCGGGCTACGGATGTAGTTTCACAAACAGGGCATGTTAAAACACCCTGCTCCTGCTGTTTTTCCAAATCTTCTTTGTCTTCGAACCAACCTTCGAAAGTATGACCATTTAGACATTCAAGATCAAATACTATCATTTTAAATAATTCTGTCTACACCTGTAGCGATGTTATAACAGTAGTCCCCCATCTTTTCATAATTTGAGACAAGAGCAATAAAAAAAACACCGGCATCAACCTGGCATTCGCCTTCCCTTAACCTTCCTATATGCTGATATCTCATATCTTCACGCATCTGGTCAATTAAATCTTCATTTGCCAATGCTTTTTGGTAAAATCCTTCTGTTTTTTCATGCATTTCTCTGATAATCAAATCCAAAAATTTATCCACCTGGCCTGATATCGCTACCAGATCTTCTTTGGCTTTTCCACTGAAGCCCAGATTATTATCATATATTCTTTCAAGTATTTTTGACACATTCTCCATGGAATCGCCCAATCTTTCTATATTATTGGTAATCCGCATCATTTCTGATATTTCTTTGGCCTCGGGTTCGTTCACCTCTCCTTGATAAATAGTTGTCAAATACTTGATAATAACTTTTTGAAAATCATCCAGATGATCTTCTACTGCTTCTCTTTCGCCAAGGATATCATCATCCCTTATTATAAGACATGTTGAGACCTTCTTTAAACTCATATGGGCAAACTTTATATTATTTATGATTTCACCCTTAACCTTGGCAAGAGCACCTATGGGTGAATCAATGAACCCTGAATCAAATTCAGGCAGCCTGTATCTTTCTTTTGCCTTATCAGGTTTAGGGGATATTAAAATTGTCAGTTTAACAAGTTTGGGAAGAAAGATCAGGAATACCATGGCATTGATAACATTAAAAAGAGTATGACCATTGGCAATATATCTTGCAACATTGACATATTCGCTATCAACTGTATGGGTCACAGCTCCGGCGCCCAATTTTAAAGTAATGGCCTCTACAATATCAACAAACCATGGGAAAAGCAGTAAAATAATACCGACTCCTACGACATTAAAAATAGTATGAGCATTTGCCGTTCTATGGGCCTGAGCATTCTTTGAGCCGAGAGTGGATAATTGTGCCGTTACAGTCGTACCGATATTCTCCCCGAGAACAAGGGCAAGGGCTGTTGGAAAAGTTAAAAGCCCTGATGCTGCAAGCGTCATTGTCAAACCAACAGTAGCCGAAGAAGACTGGACAGCTACTGTCAACAGGGCTCCCATGAATACACAAAGTAGAATACCACCGATACTGTCTGTACTGAATGTTGTAAAAAATTCAATAAACTGCGGATCTGATTTTATGGGTGCAAGGCCATTTTTCATAACGGTCAAACCAAAAAAAAGCAGGCCAAAGCCTAAAATGATATCACCGATATGCCTGTAATTTCTTTTTTTTGAAAAATATTTCAGGCCAACACCAATCGTAATTGCAGGAAGAGCTGCTTCTGTAAGCTTAAATGCGATCATTTGTCCGGTAATGGTGGTGCCGATATTCGCACCAATGATCACACCGACTGCCTGCTCAAGAGACATGATGCTGGC
>JAHOYS010000380.1 GCA_019038815.1 Desulfobacterales bacterium
AGGCTAAAAAAATATTTAAATTGTTTCATATCCCGGTTGTGGAAGAAAAACGGGAAACAGATGTGAATCAAGTCCTGGATGCCTGCCGGAAAACAGGGTTTCCCGTGGTGCTAAAAGGCATTGGCGCAAATATTTTACATAAAACAGAATCAGGCCTTGTTCGTGTCGGATTAAGCACTGAGGACCAGGTACATGATGCTGTCAGGGAAATGAAAAAGTCTGTTGAAGATGATATTGAGGCCTTTCTTGTACAACCGGTGGTATTAGGGAAAAGAGAGTTTGTTGCCGGCATGTTCAAAGACCCCCAGTTTGGGCCTGTCATTGTATTTGGCCTGGGCGGGATATTGACTGAAGCATTAGAAGATATTGTTTTTAAAATCGCTCCGTTAAATGATGCGGATATGGAAGATATGTTTGAGCAAATATCTTCAAAAAAACTTTTAAATGAGTTCAGGGGTGAAAAAGCAGTCAAAAAGCAGGCAGTCAAAAAAATTCTCAAAGGACTGTCAGATATTGCTTTAACATACCCGAATATCAGAGAAATCGATATCAATCCTCTGATTATACAGCCTGACGGCTCTCCTGTTGCCGTGGATGGTTTAATTGTGCTGGAAGAGACAAGGGAGGCAAAAAACAAGCCCTATGATATTGATTTAATAAAGCTTGCTTCCTGCTACTATCCAAAATCCCTCGCCTTTATCGGGGCATCTGCAACTCCCGGAAAATGGGGCCATATGCTTTTAACCAACACCTTGTCCCGGAAATATAAGGGAAAGGTTTACCTGGTAAATCCCAAAGGTGGCAAAATAACCGGACGTCATGTGTATAAATCCGTGACGGAAATTGAAGGAAGTGTTGAACTGGCTGTGGTGACCATTCCGGCGAATAAAGTTATTGATCTGATACCGGATTTAAAAAAAAAACATGTCAAAGGGATATTGTTGATCACTTCCGGATTCAGGGAAGTGGGTGAAAAAGGGGCAGAATTAGAGGAAAAACTTGTCCGGGAGGCGTATGACGCAGGTATCTTTATCCTTGGACCCAACACCATGGGGATATGCAATCCCCATATTGATTTTTACTGCAGTGCTGCCCATGCATACCCAATACCAGGATCTACCGCTCTGGTATGCCAGTCAGGAAATATGGGGACACAGCTTCTGGCCTTTGCCGAGCAGCAGGATATCGGTATCCGGGCATTTTCAGGGTCGGGAAATGAAGCCATGGTCACTATTGAAGATTATATGGAATTATTTGAGATTGATGATCTGACAAGGACGGTGGTTCTTTATATTGAGAGTGTAAAGGATGGTTCAAGATTTTTTAAAAGCGCAGCAAGGGTATCCCTGCAAAAGCCTGTAGTTGTTTTAAAAGGCGGCAGGACCAGCATGGGTGTGCGAGCAGCGGCAAGTCATACCGGGGCCATGGCTTCGGACACAAAAGTATTTGACGCCGCCTGCAGGCAGACCGGTATTATTCAGGTGGAGCAACCCATGGAACTTCTGGATCTTTCTGCAGTATTTTCATCTTTGCCCCTGCCAAAGGGAAACCGGGTGGCCATCATGACCCTTGGGGGCGGATGGGGAGTAATTACAACAGATCTTTGCACGGAGCACGGACTTGAGGTCCCAAAGCTTTCCAGGGATATTATTGAACGGCTCAACAAAATTCTGCCGACATTCTGGAGTCATGGAAATCCTGTTGATATTGTGGGGGAAGGCGATCCCCACATCCCCAAAACCTGTCTGGAAGAGCTGCTAAAATGGGACGGGTGTGATGCGGTTATCCATCTGGGTATTCACGGGAAAAGGGTTCTGGTTAACAATATGATTGAATCGGTAATCAGAACAGATCCGGATATTGACAGGGAAACAGCACAAATTTTTAAGGAGTCTATTCTGCAGTTTGAAGAAGCCTATACCCGATATGTGGTCAAGTTAACCCAGAAGTATGAAAAACCGGTCCTGGGTGTAAGCCTTTTGACCGATGAAATCAGCAGAACCCTTTACAGGCTTGACGGATATGAATATAAGAGTGTGTTCTTCCCTTCCCCTGAAAGGGCGGTAAAAGCACTTTGGGGAATGTGCCAGTATAATGATTGGCGTAAAGCCCACTCATAAGATCTTGTTGGATTTAGAGACCAAATCAGTGATTAAGCCCGGCAAAAGCCGGGCTTACCTGTTTAAATTTTAAACAGGGTTAATGGTTTTTCTGATAGTTGTTTGTTGGCTTTTTCAAGATTTGTCCTGCTTGATATGACGGCCGTTCCTTTTTGAGTTTCATCAATGGTGAAATACTTTCCGGCAATATCCTGGATTCTTTTTTTATCAAGCCGCAATAATGAATCCTTGAACTGCCGGCGAATATTATCGTCAAGTTTTGTAATATCCCTGTAAAAGGCTTTCATGGCCGCAGGCCCCGGGGTTTCAGGTTTGTCGATTTCTGAGCAGACCTGTAAAATGGCTTCTTTGACATCGGTCTGGGTATAGTCCCCGTTGGTGATGAAGTCACAGGCTTTTTTATAGATATCCAGGGTTCTTGCAATGTGGGGATCCCTGTATGATCCAAATGAAAAGATACCTTCTTCAGTGTTATAGATGGCAAACCCACCGTATGCCCCGCCCTTCTCCCTGATTTCACGGTGAAGGTATAATGATCTGAGTATCTTGCTGATCACTGCCAGTCCCGGGGAGTCCTCATGGGTGATTCGAACGGTTTTAAATGACTGTCCTACAAAAGAGACCGATGTATTGGTATACCAGCCGTCATAGGGCAGATCGCGTTCAAAGGATATATCCGGTGTGAAAAAAGATTGCTGAGAATCATTTGAAAGATTTTCATGGATGAACTTAAACTGTTTGTCCGCGCGTATGATAGAATCTGAATCACCAATTACAGCAGGTTTGAAATTTCCCTTTTTTAAAACAGATTGAGCAATTTTGATCAAATTTTTTGAAAGGGTTTCAAGAACTTTATTTTTATCTCCGGTTGTATTGAATTGTTGAGTAATCTCTTTTATGAGCTGATACTGGGCAATGCCGTGCCATAGTTCATTGATATATAAGGCTTTTGAAAGATGCCTGGAGGCAAGGGAGATGGCATATCTGTGACCAGTTGAAACAATGGAGGCTTCCATCCCTGCCTGGTATTGCAGCAAAAGGCTTTTCAGCCTTTCAAAATCCTGGAAACCGTATTCTTCAATAAATTCCTTGATCAAATCAAACATTTTTTCAACATTCCTGTCCAGGGTTTTCCCCTGGATGGCAAGGAATGAATGGGATTCGGCTTCATTTGAAAAGTAAGATCCTGAAAACGGGGATACAGCGACCCCTCCGGTATAAAGATCCATAATTTCTGCTATTTTGTCATAGGAATTTTTCTTTGTTCCACTGTTTGTAAATGATTGGCAGAAAAACGGTACAAGGGCAAAAAGATCCGACGGGATGCTGCCGGCACCCACAGGGCAGGTAAAATAGAGGATACCCGAAGTAGCCTTGTCATAACAGGTGGAAAGACTAACATTTTTGATAGTGTCGGGTTTTATAATTTCTATTTCAGGAGGAACGTCAACAAGATCAAGCGTTGGCAGGATGGAAACATCTTCTTCTTTTTCCTGGAGTGCTTCAAGGGTTTTGGCATCTTTCCGGATCTGTTCAAGGTCCTGTTGGGTCATTTGCTTTAAAAGATTTTTGAGCTCCTTTTTTGTCTCTTCAATCTCTTTTTGCTCAAGACCCGTATCCGGTTCAAGGGTGAAAAGGACCCTGTGGGGATTTTCAAGGAAATATTGTCTTAATTTATTTTCAAGAAACCCGCCTTTTTTTATATTTTCTTTTAGTTTGTCCAGGTCTGCATCAATATTAATGCAGGATACAGGATCTCCATCATGGATAACCGTACTGGCAAAGGAAAGCAGTAACTTTATACCGAACGGATAAGGGGTATTTGTGATTTCTTTTCTGTGAAATTCAATCTGATGGATGGCCGAGTCAATCAGGTTCTGCTCAATCCCTTTGTCTGCAATATCTTGAAGGGTTGAAAAAATAATATCTTCAATTTTTCCAACAGAATCTTTGGAGATATCCTTTAAACCACAGGTAAACATGGTGTCCCGATTATCTGAATCAAATCCGGTTGAATCTGATAAGGCTGATCCAAGGGTTGAGTCGATCAGGGCTTTTCTTAAGGGAGAAGCGGAATTTCCCAGAAGAATCTGTTCCAAAACGGTGAGGACAAGGACTTCAAAAGAATCTTTGACATCACAGGTCAACCAGGCCACACAGGCCTGGTATTTCTTTGAAGCGTCTTCCGGGTCTGAGTAAGCATAGGCTTGTGTTGCTTTTTGGGGCGTGTCCCATCTGGGTTGGGATGGAACTTTTGAGTCTATCTCAATTTTTTCAAATTGATTGAGTACTTTCTCACAGATGAATGAAAGAGTTTCTTCCAATGGCAGATTGCCATAGGTGTAAAAATATGCATTGGACGGGTGGTAGTATCCGGCATGAAAATCTTTAAGGTTTTCCCAGGTGAGTGTCGGGATGTCAGATGGTTCGCCGCCCGAATTATTCCGATAGGTTGTATCAGGGTACAGGGCTGTGAGCAGGGATCTTCCCAAAACCTGACCAGGAGAAGACATGGCACCTTTCATTTCGTTGTAGACAACACCTTTGTATTCAAGTTCAATATCCTTGTCATTCTTTTCAAGGATTTCCAGGCGATGCCCTTCCTGTTTAAAGCTTAATTCATCAATTTTTGGGAAAAAAGCGGCATCAAGGTAAACATTCATCAGGTTATAATAATCTTTTTGATTCTGGGTGGAAAAAGGATACATGGTCCAGTCAGAGGCTGTAAAGGCATTCATAAACGTAGACAGGCTTCTTTTGAGCATGGAAAAAAACGGATCACGGACATTAAATTTTTTTGACCCGCATAATACAGTATGCTCAAGGATATGGGCCACGCCGGAAGAATCCGTGGGAACCGTTCTAAAAAAGACTCCAAAGGTATTTTCCTTGTCCTTATTTAAAATATGGATGTGTCTTGTGTTTGTTTTTTTATGCTCAAGTTGAATCATGACAGAATCTATGGTTTCAAGTGGAGTAATTTTTTTTATGATATACCCGCAAAGTTCCTGCCCCGGTTTAAATGCAATAGTTTCCATTTATTTATTCTTCCTTTTTTGTGTGACCTTAAGGTTAAACTTTTTTGTAGACACCACGTGTTACCCTTTTGATCTTTTTTATTTTATTCAGCCTGAATATGATATTTCTCAGTTTTTTATCATCAAATCCGGTGGCAGCCTTAATCGTTTTGAAATTTGTACCTTCCGGGTGATTTGCAATCACACTGAGAACAATAAAAGAAGCACTTTCCCTTCTGCCTGCCGGTCTTGTTTTCCTTCTTTTAGCTGTCGGTTGCTTCTGATAAAGTAATTGTTCCAGCTTGTCAAGTCTGCCATGTAAAAAGATAATATCTTTTTTTGTTGGAATATCAAGCCTGTCCAATAACATTTTTATAAAACTTTCCCAATTGGTTTCATGTTCTGGTTTTTCTACCATGATAAGCCCTCCAAAAAAGGTTTGCTGGTGACATGTAAAGATATAAAAAATATCAACCTCAGGTGCGCTTGATATGAAACAAAGAAAAATAAAGCTTGAAACGCTGGTAAAACAGCTTAGTTTGTATTGGTTGTTGAATCTTATTTTTTGTTGAAGTATATAGATAATAACTACTTGCAGGGGTAAAGAAAGTCAAGTAGTGATTTTTTGTCAGGTATATTTAAGAAAAATTCATTGCTGAGTTGCCTGGAAAAAAATCAATAAGAAACCAAAGGGTTATAACATGACACATCCCGGGCAGTTGTTAAAACAAAGAGAATTGTATGCAGGCAAGGAACTGGGGCAGAACTTTCTCTCAAATCCCGGTACGGCAAGACTGATTGCTGAAAAAATCGGGATATCAAAAGATACCCGGGTGTTGGAAATTGGGTCCGGCCTGGGCGCTCTTACCATCCCTGTCGCACAGATGGCATCCCATGTGACGACTGTTGAAAAGGATTCCCGCCTGATACCCCTTTTACAGCAGGAGCTTGATAATGAAAATTTAAAAAATGTAGAGATCATCAACAAGGATATTTTCAAAGTTGATATAAAAAAAACAGCCGGAGACAAAAAACTTGTAGTCATAGGAAATCTTCCTTATAATATTTCATCACAAATCCTGATCAGACTGATTGAAGAAAGAAGCTGTATTGATAAGGCATTTTTGATGTTTCAAAAAGAACTGGCAAAAAGGATTATCGCACCTCCTGGTGGAAGGGATTATTCAAGACTGTCCGCAGTGGTCCAATATGCAGCTGATATCAGTTTTGTTGCCCAAATCGGGCCATCCTCTTTTTTTCCAAGACCTGATGTGGATTCTACCATTTTAAAATTCAATTTTTTTGAAACCAAAGAGTTTAATAAAGAACAGGAAAAAATGTTATTTAATGTAATTAAAGCCGCCTTTTCAAAGCGAAGAAAAACATTAAGGAATTCAATGGCAGGTGGTGAGCTTGAGTTTAAAAAAGAGTTTGTTGTGCATGCATTGGAATTAGCCGGGATAGATGCCAAAAGAAGGGCGGAAACACTGACCGTGGAGGAATTTAAATCTATTACC
>JAHOYS010000088.1 GCA_019038815.1 Desulfobacterales bacterium
GGAAAGCCTGACCCCACCCTCTAAAAGCTTAAACTCTCATTTATTTTTGGAATAATAACGGTTGTGTTTTGAAACTCTTTTTTTATTTTTTCTACAAAGGGTATGATATCCATGGTTTTTGATATGGGAGGGAAAAAATCGTCATGGTGGTGGGGAACAATAATTTTTGGGTTGAGATATTTTACATAGTTCAGGCCGATTTGACAAATATCTGAGGGTCCCTGAAATGGAAGCAGCAGGATATCAATTGGTTTCCTCCCGATTTTTTTGAGTTCTTTTGAGGAGGATCCGGCACTGCCAAAAAACTGTATAATTTTATCTTCAATGTAAAAGCGCCAGCTTAAAACCTGGCCGCATGGAAATCGTTGAAAAAGAGGAAGATATTTAAACAAGGAAATATTTATTTTTAGAAGGGTGGAAATGACAAGTTTTTTATCAAACTTAACATGTTTACTGAAAAAGGCCTGTGCAGTATAATTTTGAAAGTGGAAGGTTTTTTTATCAGTAATAACGGATTTAATCTGTTGTGTATTTACCTGCTGATTTTTTAAAAATTCTGCTGCAACGCTTGAGCAATAAATATTGGCATTTGTCTGCAAGGCTATTTGGGGAACGTCTCGGATGTGATCAAAATGGCCATGGGAGATAAAAATTTGAGATGCTTTTTTAATATCAGAAGGTGTTATATCCTGCTTTGGGCAGGATTTTTGGTTTCTGGACAGGTAGGGATCAACAAGAAACACATGATTTCCTGTTTTAAATTCAAATCCTGCTGTTCCAAGCCATTTGAGTTTCATAGGCATTTTTTCCAGGTTTAAAAACTTATTATATAAAAAATAGAATAAAAATGGAAATAAAAAAACGGTAAAAGATCATTGAAAATACCCATCAAAGTGGTAAAATATTCAAATTTAGACAAAGATGTTTAACCGGTTGTGAATAAAGAAAGGATATTTTGTGAAGTCCAAAGCCCTGGAGGTGAATTTATCAGACACAAAAGTTGATGTTATTGTTGATTCAAAATATCAGGTTTTCCTGGATATTGTTTCATCCTATGTCGGGATCAAAAACAGGATGAAAATTTTTCTAAAAGAGCTGTCCCACCCCTATAAAAACTGGGAGTTTATCGTCAGTGAAGCCAGGCATTTTTCCCTTCAATATTTCTATTTGTACAAGGGGCATCCTAAAGGCGATAAAGCCATAGAGCTTTTTATTGATATTTTTTTGGAATCATTTGGAGCAGATTCAAATTTAAAGGTGAAAACAAGTGCGGCTGATAATTTAATACTGTTTTTACAGCATAGTATCAAAGAATCTGAACAGGAACTTGACAGGTTCCTCCCGGTTATTGAAAATGCGATCATAAAAATTGAATCCTATGAAGGTAAAGATTTTTATTTTTTTGTCAGATCCTATTACCAGCCGGATAAAATTGCGAAACAACTGTTAGACAGTGTCAAAGGTGATTCAGCGATTTTCAAGTCGGCAAACCGGTTTCTGGTAAAATTTTATGAATATTCATTTGATTACTGGCTCAAACAGGAAGAAGCAATTTCCTGGATTGGCCAGAGTATTGATGTAAATCAGCTTGATGATGGGGTAAAGAGTATATTAAACGAAGTATCCCATAACAATATATTAAAGTGGCGAAAAACGCTTGAGGGTATCATTCAAACGTTGGATCAGGAACCCGGAAAAACAACCCAAAAATTGATACAGCTTGTGGGCTACCATGATTTTGTCACCAGGGTCTGGGCAGTACCTCAAAAAATAATGACCGGGGGTGGCGATGATACAGGAGGTTTCCACCTTAAACTGACCTTTCTTTTTTATATTATTCATATTCCGGGACTTTCTACTATCCATGTTCAAGCTTTGCGGGATATTAACAGTACCCTTACTCATCTGATCGGTGATAAGGATTTTAAAAAAGATATCAATATCGTCAACCAGACATTTTCGCTGCTCAAAGAGCATAAGGGAAAATACCCCGAAACCGTTCTGGACTGCATCCATAAAATCGGGGAGGCCGTTTACCGGACATCGAAAATCGTACTCATCAATCATTTTATAGATATGGCGGTTGATCATGGATTTCAGTTCCCAATGATTGAAGGGACCGGAGAAGACTGGCAGATAAAGTGCAATGCAGCCCATGTGAAAAACATCCGGGTGTTTCTTGACCTGATCGGGCAACACCCCAAAAAGTCGAGAAGACTCTTCTCTGCATTGATCATATCATTGTCCATCGGTGGAGTTTTTATCAAGGATACGGACCTTTTTTCAAGAGATATTACAAAATTTTTAAATTCAGATATTACGCCGGTTTTTAACCTGGTAAAACAACTTTCAAGGCTGTTGCCGGCTTTTTTTAACGAAATCGGTGCGGAAGGTCATCTTCGTGATATTTCCACTCGTTTGGATGAGGCCTGTCATAGAAAGGACCGGTTAATCCATTTTTTAAGAAAACAATGTCATATTGAAAGCTCGAGCAGGAGCGTGGATTTTATCCAGGAAGTGATTCTTTTCTGGAAGACCGGGAACAAAAAAAAGCTTGAGTCTTATGTTCCCCCATCAATTTATCAGGAAATTAAAGAGTCAGGGCCATTTGTTGACGGGCCGGGAATTATTCTCAACCACCTTGAATCAAAGGACATGTCGCTTCCAAAGGACTATCTGATCTATACGGAAGAAGCGATTTGTAATTTGATTAATGAGGTTGAAGAGGTTTCAGAACTTGACCGGTCAAGGGTGAAAATGATTTTTCGATTCTACAGGCTCTTAAACCAGAAATACAGAATCGACAACCTGGAATTTAAAAAATATTTATCCTCGTTCAAATCTGAAAATCTTCCTGATACCCAAACGCTTGTTTCAGCGCTTGAAGAGAAAAATCTGGAAAACAAGATCCTGATTTTTCTTGCCTACATGAAAGAGCTAAAAAAGATAATTCTTTCAGACAGGATATATGAAGCCAATGAGGCGATTTATTATAAACGCCATTTTGCCGTTGATATCCCATCCATGTACGGCAGTTACAATGAGGCAAAATTTGATGCCCTTGGATTGACTCTGAGGGTTGAAAGCATTTTGAATGTGATGTTCGAGGAACTGATTAACGGCATTGATCTTCAAGTGATCACAAAGGCTACGTTTAAACGGATTTACAGAATCCTGAACCTGTTCAGGACAGCATTCGAACTGGATGGAATTGTATCCAATCAATTGAATGTCCAGATGGATTTTCTAAAATTTTCCATGGACATCAGAACCTGTTCATTTACCCAGTATCTGGATATTTTTAAAGGGTTTACAAAGGCTATAGCTGATATCATCAATGATCATTTCAACAATATTCATTCCAGTAATTTATTTCAGATAGAATCCAGACTTGGAAAGGATCAGATCCTTAAAAAATTTCTGCCCAATGGGTCTAAAAAGCAAAATGCAAAGCTGGATCAGCGAGTGGCCGAGATCTTTTTCATGGACCGGATTGCAACTTCCCTCGGGCTTCAGCAGATGGATGTATTTTTGAACCGGATTTTGCACACCTTGTTTCAGCAATCTGAAAAACTTTCACAAATCCATTTAAGCCGGCTGTTAAATTATGATCCCAAATGCTCTGTCATTGACGTCGACAGTTCAGATCCCATTGGCAATAATATTATATTTTTGGGGAATAAGGGATTAAACCTGATCAAATTAAAAAAATTAGGAGTCGCAGTCCCGGAAGGATTTATTATTACCACAGAAGTCTTTAAATGTCGTGAAATCATCAATCATTACAAGCCGGCAAACATCAATTTCAAGAAATATGTGGCAAAAATGGTGGCCAATCTTGAAAAACGGACTCAAAAAAGCTTTGGCGATCTTAAAAATCCGCTGCTGTTATCAGTCAGGAGCGGTTCTTCCATTTCACAGCCAGGCATGCTCGATTCATTTTTGAATGTGGGGCTTAACGAGGAAATCGCAGCAAATATCGCAAAAACAAGCCGCAATCCATGGTTTGCATGGGACAGCTATCGGCGGTTTATTCAAGGATATGGGATGGCTTTCGGGATCAAAAGGGACGAGTTTGATCATATTATTTATTCAAAAAAACAAGAGTATGGTATTGAGTTGAAGCGTTATTTTTCCGGTAGCCAGATGAAATCAGTTGCCTTTGCCTATAAGCAATTATTACTTGATTCCGGGGTTGAACTGATTGAGTCCCCCGAAGACCAGTTGTTTCTGGTCATTGACCAGGTTTTTTCCTCCTGGGAATCCAAAAGGGGGAAGGATTACAGACGGATAATGGGGATATCTGATGACTGGGGTACTGCTGTAACGGTTCAGGCCATGGTGTTTGGGAACCTGTCCAGGCAGTCAGGATCAGGCGTTGCATTCAGCCACAGTCCCAGGCTTCCAGGAGATACCATACGACTTTGGGGGGATTTTACCATTGGCAATCAGGGAGAAGATGTTGTATCAGGGCTTGTAAAAACCCTTCCCATTTCAGAAGTTCAAAAGGAGTTGGAAGAACGGGATTCCAAGACAAGTCTTGAAGAAGGGTTTCCTCACATCTATTCACAATTGAGAAAAGTGGTGCATCGCCTGGTTTATGATGAGGGATGGAATCCCCAGGAAATCGAGTTTACCTTTGAAGGCGAAACCAGAGAAGATCTTTTTATCCTTCAGGCAAGGGAGATGTCCTTAAGAGACAGAAAAGAGATTGTAGATTTTGATGTAAACCCGGAAATTCTTGAAAAAGCGTATCTTGCTCAGGGGATCGGGGTCAGTGGTGGCGCCATGAGTGGCAGAATCGTTTTTACTCTGGAGGAAATTGATGCATTCCGGGAGAGTGATCCTGATACCCGATTGATTTTATTAAGAAACGATACTGTACCGGATGATATTCTGGAAATTGATGCGACTGACGGAATCCTGACGGCCAGGGGAGGGCTTACTTCCCATGCTGCGGTGGTGACATATAATCTTGGCAAAACCTGTGTGGTCGGGTGCGAAAATCTTGTTTGCAATGAACAGGAGAAAGAGTGTATGCTCAATGGCGTTAAAATGGTCACGGGTGATTATATCAGCATTAACGGTCAAAAAGGATCAGTGTATAAAGGGGCAATTAAAGCCAATTAAATAAAAGATAGTGAAAAGAGGAAATATATGAGTACAAACGGTTCTACAGCACTTGGAATTAACGGACTTGGAAGAATAGGAAAGCTTTCTTTATGGCATCATGCCGGCAGAAAGTACTTTGATACGATTGTGATCAATGTGGGCCGTGAGGTGGGCAGCTCTTTTCAAGATATTATTCATTATATTGAAAGAGATTCAATCTATGGACGGCTGGATTCGTTTCTTTACGGATACCAGGCAGGGCCGGTTATCACCGATGTGGATGAGGCCGGAGCATCCTTGAATATTAATGGTGTAAAAGTAAAGATATTACAAAATCACAGAAATCCAAAAGATATTGAATGGGCTGAAAATAACGCTAAAATTGTACTGGATACAACCGGACAGTTTTTAGATCCTTCCCTTGGAGCAGATACAGCTAAAGGCTCTATTCGGGGGCATATTGAAGCCGGCGCTCAAAAAGTAATTGCCTCAGCCCCTTTTAAACTCAAAGAGGGCGTGGCAATGCCTGAAGATGCTGTGACAACCGTCATGGGAATTAATGATGGAGATTATGACCCGCTAGCGCATGTAATTATTTCCAATGCGTCCTGTACAACCACCTGTCTGTCCCATATGATAAAGCCGCTGCTGGATTATTTCGGTATTGAGAGAATTCTTTCCGCCTCAATGGCAACCGTGCATGCTGCAACAGGATCACAGCAGGTACTGGACCGATTGCCAAAAACAGGTGCCGGGGACTTAAGAAAAAACAGATCTATCATGAATAACATTATTCTGACCACGACCGGGGCGGCAAAAGCGTTACAGCTGGTAATCCCGGAAATGTCAACCATTGGATTTATCGCAGAATCCGTCAGGATTCCTACAGCAACCGGTTCTTTGATTATTCTGGTGATGAATTTCCAGGAAGAACTGAACAAAAAGCCGATTCGAAGGGGCATTATTAACTCGATTTATGAAAATGAAGCAAAAACCAACACAAATGGTTACCTGATGTACACGGACAAACAAAATGTCTCCTCTGATATTATTGGAACACCAAGGGCTGCCGCTGTTATTGAAGGGCATGAAACCCACACACGTACAGGGGCTATTAATATTAACCTTGAGCATGTGCGCGGTATAGACAAAAAGGTACTGGACATGATCAAGGATCAGGTTGCCAGTATCCAGGTTACCCAGACGGTGATTTATGGATGGTATGACAATGAAATGGCAAGCTATGTCAATATACTGGGTGACAGAACTGTGTCCATTGCAGAAGCAATGCATTAGATTCTCACGCGCGTATTTCTTTTTTGTTATCCTGACAGGCATTTTGTTTTTTTCAACATTTTTTTGCTATGCAGGAGAAAAGGCATTGCCGTTTTTCATTGGTGAAGAAATCAAATACACCGTCAGCTGGGAAATGATCAAGGCTGGAAAAGCAAATTTCAGGGTCCTTCCCTTTAAAACTATTGATGGAGAAAAAGCATATCATTTTTTACTTGATGTAAAGTCAAATCAATATATTG
>JAHOYS010000411.1 GCA_019038815.1 Desulfobacterales bacterium
ATTTCAATCCTTCTCATTGAGCATGATATGAAAATGGTCATGGATATATCCGACAGGGTTATGGCCATTAATTTCGGCAAAACTGTCACCCTGGGAACTCCTGACCAGGTCCAGCAGAATAAAGAAGTCCTCAAAGCATACATTGGGGAGGAACATTAAAGATGGCGGATCTGCTGGAAGTAAAAAATATCGAGACCTATTATGATCTTGTTTATGCCATCAGGGGTGCTTCTTTTGCAGTAGAAGAAGGAAGTATCACCACTATTCTGGGTACTAACGGAGCTGGAAAATCAACCATTTTAAAGACCATCATGGGTCAGATTGAAGACCAGCCGGACAAGGGTAGCATTGAATTTGACGGTATTCCCATTCAACAATGGGATACGGATAAAATTGTCCGCAAAGGTATTGCCTATGTGCCGGAAGGCCGGGAGGTTTTCGAAGAACTCACCGTTCACGAGCATTTATTGATGGGAGCCTATATCCGGAAAGATTCTTCAGGGGTAAAACAGGATATTGAACAGGTGTTTGACTATTTTCCTGTTTTAAAAGACAGAACCAACCAGTGGGCAGGTACACTTTCCGGTGGAGAACAGCAAATGCTTGCCATTGGAAGAGCTTTGATGCTAAGACCCAGACTGTTGATCCTTGATGAACCGTCTTTAGGTCTTTCTCCCATCCTGGTTAAGGAAATTTTTTCCATTATCCAGGAGATAAATGCAAAAGGAACCACCATCCTCCTGGTTGAGCAGAATGCCAATATGGCCCTTTCCATTTCTTCCACAGGCCTGATCCTTGAAAACGGCCGGTTTGTAATGAAAGGCAAATCAAAAGATCTCTTAGAAGACAAGGATGTCAAAGAGTTTTATCTTGGCATAAAATCTGAAACATCAGCCAAAGGCTACCAGCGATGGAAAAGAAAGAAAGCATGGCGATGAAAAATACAGAATCCACATTTGAGACAGTCCCCCGGATATTTAACCAGACGGTCAGTCAAAACGGTTCAAGGGTTGCATTGCGAACAAAAAAGTTGGGTATCTGGCATGATATTACCTGGAAGGAATATCATGACAAGGCAAAAAAGGTGGGGTGCGCCCTGGTCTCCATGGGATTTGAAAAAGGGGATTCTGCCTGCATTATCGGCGATAATGCCATTGAATGGGTGATGGCTGATATGGGGATCCAGTGCGTGGGTGGTGTGTCTGTAGGGATTTATGCCACTAATGCCTGGCAGCAGGTGGAGTATGTGGTCAATCATTGTGATGCCAGGTTTTTGTTTGTGGAAAATGAAGAACAACTGGATAAATGGCTGATGTTCCGAAAAAAGACAAAGCTTTTAAAAAAAGTCATTGTCTGGGACACAAAGGGACTTTTATCATTTACAGATCCCATGGTGATGACATTTGATCAACTGATTGAAAAAGGCAGCAAAACTGATGAAGAGTATCCAGCTCTTTTTAAGGACAGACAGGCCGAAGTCAGGCCGGAAGACCTTGCTGCGATCATTTATACCTCGGGTACCACAGGTCCGCCCAAAGGAGCCATGCTCACCCATAAAAATGTGATGTGGGAGGCCGGTACCATTGTTGATGACACTTTCAGCCTCTACCAAAGCGATAATATCCTTTCCTTTCTCCCCCTGTGCCATATTTTTGGAAGGTTATTCACCGTATTTATTCATTTAAAATTTATATTCATTGTAAATTTTGTCGAAAAACCGGATACGGTTATGCAGAATATGATGGAAATATCACCTGACATCGGGTATGCCGTTCCAAGGATCTGGGAGAAATATTATTCCAATATTATGATTAAAATGGCGGATGCAACGTGGTTCAAAAGAAATGTCTTCAAGATTGCACTAAAAATTGGAAAAAAAAGGGCTGACCGCTTAATGAATTTCAAACCCCTTGGAGTTGTTTTAAAAGGCCTTTGTTTTTTAGCATGGTTTGCTGTTTTCAGAAAACTTAAAGAACGTCTTGGGTTTGAAAAAATGCGGGTAGCTATTTCTGGTGGAGCCCCCATATCAAAAGATGTATTGCATTTTTTCCAGTCCATCGGAGTGAACCTGGTTGAAGGTTATGGGCAGACTGAGGGAACGGGTGTTGCAACCCTTTGCCGGGAGAATGAGGTAAAATTTGGAACTGTGGGCAGAGCCCTTAACGGTGTAGAGATAAAAATTGCCGAAGATGGTGAGATCCTTGTAAAGTCGCCTGGTGTGTTTAAAGGGTATTTTAAAGATCAGGCATCAACTGCCAAGACCGTTATTAACGGATGGCTGTATTCAGGAGATGTGGGCAGCCTTGATGAAGAAGGTTTTTTGACAATAACGGATCGCAAAAAAGATATTATCGTAACAGCAGGCGGCAAAAACATCACTCCCCAGTATATTGAGAACAAGCTCAAGGCAAGTGTTTATATCAACGATTCTGTTGTGATTGGAGACAGGCGAAAATTTTTATCCTGCCTTATTATGATTGATGAAGACAATGTTATAAAATTTGCCCAGGATAACAAAATTCAGTTTTCAACCTATAAAGATTTAACCTGTAACGAACAGGTGATTGCCCTTATCGACCGGGAAGTTAAAGAGGTTAACCAGACCCTTGCACGGGTTGAAAATATCAGAAAATTCACCATTCTTCCCAAGCGTCTTTACGAAGAGGATGGTGAAGTGACTCCTACCATGAAAATCAAGCGAAAATTTGTCAACGAGGCTTTTAAAGATTTGATTGAAGCCATGTATTAGGCTTTTCTTAAAAGGCGCACTTTTTTAATATAGCTGTTGCGGCAAAAATCTTCAACTTCCAGCATGGTACAAAAAGCTTGAGAAAAATTATTGTTTCCAATCGTAAACAGGCCGTGGCCATAAACAATGGCAGAGTTTGTCTGTTCAAGTGCTAAAGGCAGCGTATTACAAAGGCCGAAAGGACCTGTGCCGACTTCGCCCGGCACAATGGGGGTGGATCCCGCAAATCGTTTTTTGGGACATTTGATGTGGCAGTGTTCTTTAAAACTACAGGCAGCTTTCTCAACAGGATCACAATCCATGGATAAAATAACACAGAATTTAGGGTGGCCGTGGAGGATGGCCTTGCAGCCGGTGCGGGAAACGGTTTCCATATGGGCACAAAGTTCGCTTGAGGCGGTAAGTCCGGCACTGGTGGAACCGTCCATGGGAACCGGATCAATGCAGCCCCTAAGCTCATCCATAGAGCTTCCGGTTTGACTTATGTAAAGGGTTTCATTCCAGAAATAGGATACATTGCCAAAATAGGAGTCCACAAGTTCATATTCAATTGTTTTTCGACCCGCCTCAATAATGGCTGAATAGACGGTTTCTTCATTCGGGAAAGGAGAAGGCGTAAATTCGGGCAGTTTTTTTTGTACCGGCTTCACATAGGGTATGATGACGTCAAACAGAGCGTGGACGTCAGCAGTGGCAAGCCCAGTCTGAAGTGCTTCCAGATAATCTGTAAAAAATTTAATAAAACTTGCAAAGCAGACTGAACTTATGGTTACAAATCCCTGTTCAGGGCTGACGGTGCCATGGGCAACAATTGCAGGTCCTTTGAAACTTTTATTGTTTTTTGGAGGAGCTATGATCACACTTTTTCTTTTTTTTAAAGCCTGAACAATTTTATCTGCACAAAATTCATTGATTACTGGAAGATCATGGAGAAAGGTTCTTGTTTCACAATCTTTTGGCTGGATCAATCCATTAGATTTAAGGGCATTTGCTGCTAAATAGTCAAGGAGGCTTCCATAGGGTTCAGCAGGTTTTAAAAAAACCAGAGAGTTTATATGCAATCCTTTAAAAACATCTTCTAGAACAGGGATTTCATCTGCCTCACGATTCCATACAAGAGTATTATCCAGTCCGCCAACCAAGGGCTGGGACGGGCCGGAGCTTTGTCCCAATTTTGCCTGAATCAGTTTGTCTGCATATTTTTTTACAAGTTGTTCCATAAAAGTCCAAGTGTTTGTGCTTTTTCTTTTTTGGGCAGACCATTGGCAGTAAGCCCGCGAATATTATAATACTTTTTTCTGGCTTCCAGAAATGCGCCCCTGTTAATGGGAGGAATACGGATATTATTTGTACTTGATCCGGTCTCTGTAAAAAATCGATCCGGAAGATCGTCATCATCAGCATCAAATTTGTTCATCGCATTGATAATTCGTTCGTTATAATAAATGCACTCCCCTTTTTTAAGAAGATCCTGGGCACTGGTTTCAATTCCTGTGACAGCTTCATAGGCAGTTGCATATTCTTCCAGACCTGCGGCAAAAAAAATAAATTTGCAGGCGATAAGCGAGTCCACAACGGCATTCAGATCTTCAGCAATCTTTATGATTCTGGCCTTGCCGCTGAAACTGAATCGATCCGTGGCCACAGGCTTTCTGAATATTTCATGGCTGATGGGATAGGCACGCAAATGACATCCGCCACGGGTGGACAGGGCATATCCCAATGCCATGCCATAAGCTCCCCTGGGGTCATAGGCGGGAAGCTCCAGCCCCTTGACAGCCATAGCAGCTTTTGGGGCTCCCATTTTTTTTGCATAGTGTTTTGATCCCATGGCAAGGTCTTTTCCTTCACCTTTCCCAAAAGCAATATCGTCTAAAAGAGATAAAACCTTACCCCGGGTGTAATCAAGGCCGGTTATTTCACGTCTGCAGGCTAAAGTTGAAGCTGCGGATATGGTATCCATGCCAAGATAATTACATCGTTCATTGGCCTTTACGACAAGCTCGGTATCCATGCAGCCGATCAAGGCTGTAAAATGAGACATGGTTTCAAACTCGGGCATGGCAAAAGAATTTTTGTTTTTTGTTCCGATTTTTTTGCAAAGGATATGACAGCCGAGGCATCCGTGTTTCTTGGGTGAATAGGTTCTGGTGTATGCGGCTGCATTAAGTTTTGATGCATGCTTAAAACGGGTGCGGCGAAAATTATCCGTAGGCATCATCCTGCGGTTATCCATGAGATCATATACAGCTCCTGTACCCAGACAGGTAAAGCCGAACTGACCCATCAGGGCAGGGGAGGCAGCTGTGAGTCTTAAGATATCCTCTCTTGCCAGTTTGAGTTTTTTTTGGTTTTTTACCTTGCAATGGCCTGTGCCGCCCACAAGTATATATTTGATTTTTTTTTTGGCAAGACTGAGCCCGAGCCCACTTCTGCCGGCAGCAAAATGGCGGTCCACTATTATGGAAGCAAAGTGCACACCATTTTCGGCTGCGGGCCCTATGCATGCCAAAGATGCATTCTTCGGCCTGATCCGTTTATGGACAGCATTGGTATCAAGTCCCCATAATCCTTTGGCATCTTTAAACTCTACCCGGTTATCCTCTATCATAATGCCGACAGGTATTTTGCTTTTGCCTTTGATGACAATGCCGTCCCAGCCTGCTCGCTTAAGCCGGGTGGCAAGCTTACCGCCAACCGAAGAATCTCCCACAAGTCCGGTCAGGGGTGATTTTGAAAGAATATGGGCACGCCCTGAAGTAGGGGAAATGGTGCCTGTAAGAGGTCCTGTAAAGATACAGATCACCATATCGGGATGATCCCATGGCAGGGTTGCGCACTGTCTTAAATACCTTCCGCCAAATCCTTTGCCACCGACATAACGGTTATAAACATCAAGGTCTGGTGTCTCAACCCCAATGGTTTTTTTTGTCAGATCAATTATCAGTATTTTTCCGGTCCAGCCGTACATATCAGTTCAAACCATAAGTTGTTTGTTGGCCCATTGTACTTAGAAGTTGAAGGTGAAATCATTATCACCCCTGATCTGCTGAATTTTTTAAAATCAGCATGGTCAGACGTGAAAGACAGATCAACTCACTTTTCTCATTTTCAATGGAAATATCCCATACCTGGGTTGTTTTACCCAGGTGAACCGGTTTCACCACACCTTTCACCTGTCCGCTGGCCACACTTTTCAGGTGGTTGGCTTTTATTTCCAGACCCACACTGTAGGTGGAGTCGTCAAGTGTCATATAGGATGCGGCGCTGCCCAGGGTTTCGGCCAGTACCACTGATGCCCCGCCGTGCAGGATACCAAGGGGCTGTTTGGTCCTTTTGTCCACCGGCATGGTTGCGCTTATAAAATCGTCACCCTTTTCCAAAAATTCAATACCCACATTTCCAACAATCGAATTTTTTTTAAAGAGATTGATTTCTTCAATTTCAAATTCTTTTTTCCAGATTTTTACCATTTTATAAACCCTTTTGCTCTGTTGAAAGACTTCTGTTTTTCCTAAATGTTTTATCTCAAATGCAATTATTTTTATTAATAAATTTTGATCAATAAAAGCAGTATCAAGAAAATCTTACCCTGTAAACAGATATTCAATCATACCCGGATATTTGCCATAGGGATTAAATTTTAAAACAATTTCCACAAACCCGTTTTGATCCAGGCTGTCTTATCCGCCCTGGTCATGGGGTTGCGATGAATCCGATTGAATTTCTTACAGTTTCTAAACTCCGTTGCGCTAACCGCCAAAACTCGTTCGTCCCTCACTCAAACACTTGGCGGTCTTAACGCTTCACTGCGTTAAGACCCTGTACAGAAGTCCAATCAACGATTCCCTGCAACCCCATG
>JAHOYS010000330.1 GCA_019038815.1 Desulfobacterales bacterium
GCCACTTATCCATTCTATCTGTTTTTTCAGGGCCTTGAAGCTATTAATGGTGCTGATTTCATCATCGTTTAAAAAGGGGTTGATAAAATCATCTTTTTGAAATATTTCGTTTACCATTGATTTGAAATTAGGATACCGGCCTTTAATGAAAATCGAATCAATGATATCCGGTATTCTGGAATACCAGATGGTGATGCCTGGTTTTGGAGACAGGGTGTTTATGAGGATTTCATTTTGAAAATTTAAAGTCATGTCAGGCTTATGTATTTTTTAATAAAAAATGAGGGATAAATCTGGGATCAATATTTTCTGGGTCAACTGAGCCGTATTCCGCTTCAAGTTCTTTGATCAAATTTGTTAAAACCCTGATAAATTCTTCTGCCAGATCAGCTTCCCTGGTTCCGGTTGCTTCTGACGTCCAGAGAATCAGGTCATTTAACTGAATCCGGTCTTGTTTTTGAGAATCGGATTTTGAAAACAGGGCCATGAAAAAATCTTTGAAGACTTGTGTGTCAATGGATTCAAGGGTCGGTTGCAGATTCAGCCGGTCTTTTGCCCAGAGGGTCAGGATTAATGTTTTATAGGTTAATACACCTTCTTCAAAAGATTTGATATCCACATTTAATTTATCCAGAACCGCATCCAGGGCAATAACCTGTTCCAGGGCTCTGCTGGTTTGGAAAATATCTGAAAGGGATTTGAAATCTCTGTATAATTCACCGGATGCATAATTATCATAATATAATGGACGATCAAGGAACAGACCGCCAATGACTCCTAAATAATCTTCTCCAAAGAAACTTAAGGGAAGGTTGTTTTTGTTTGCAAAGCTTTTTTTAAACCAGTTGATTGATTTTGTTTTCAGCTTGATACCGGCCCTTGATCCGGTTCTAAAGATATCCTCAAGAAAATATTTCTGGATTACCTCTTTGGCAAGTTCAGGTTTGCAGTTTCCTTCCAGAATCACTTCAAGTCCGAGATTTAGATAGGCGCAGGCTTTTTTAATGGTTTTTTCCAGAATTTCTTTGGATTGAATTTTTATTTTATCCGCAGAAATAATTTTATTGATCAATGCGGCAAGCTCAGATTCAAGATGAAGGATGACGTCAGGATCGAAAAGTTTAAGGGATGTTACAAACAGGTCATCCCCTTCAATAAATTTGGAGAAAAACTGAGGGGGCAACGGCATATCCGGATCAAATTGTTCTTGTTTGAACAGAGAATCATCCGGCCGTTTGCGAAGGGAAGAAAGCCGGGTCGGCTGATAAATACCAATGGCTTCATGGGTGGGTAAAAATCCTTTTTCAGCAAGGCGCAGGCTTTTAAGCCTGAACTGCTCTTCTTCGACTTCAGCCGGGAGTAATGATTTGGTTTCAAGCAAAAGCCCGTGAAAAATCGACAGATCCATTTCGGCCACAGCTTTTACCATTTTTTCAATTAATTCCCAGGCTTCCTGGCTGTCCTCAGGTTTGGGGCGGTCATCATCCATGACCTCAGCAACGTTCTGGGGCTTGCCGGGAAACCTGAAATAAAATTTGTCATCAATGGTAATATAATCATCAAAATCAGATGGTGGTGGCTCATCGTGTTCCCTGACTTTGATCTCCATGTTTTTAAACAGGTAAAATTCAAAATAATCGGGTTTCTCCTTGACAACCCATCGCAAAAGCCTCTGGGGATCAGCCTTAAATAAAAGATCAAATGTCTTTGTCATATATTCAAGGTCAAGCCGGTCATTGTCCCAGGCTTCCACATCCAGGATATATTCCCATTGTTCTGATTTGGCCATGGACAGGATGGGAACGAAATCATAGGGTCCTGTTTTGTGCATGAGATAATAAAGATCCTGATCCGGGAAAGACTGGACCAGCGTGGCCGGTGCCGGTGCCTCAAGAATTAATTCCAGGGCTTTTTCAGACTCACTGACAAGGATTTCATGGCGCACTGCTCGAAGTTTCAATTCTTTTTTTTGAATATTAGCAAGTTTATAATTTGTTTTTTTGGTCATGTTAGTATCCTGATATCTTTTGATGACAAATGTTGATGTATTGATTTATTTCGGGACTTTTCCTGAATTTTTCAAAGAAGGTCAATGCGGTTTTAAACCGGCACGTATTCATCAGGGTGACTCCCATGCAGATATTTAAACCTTTGTTTTCAGGCGAATGGTCTAACCCTTTTTCCAGGATGGAAATTGCATTATTAAAGTTTTTCTGTTTCTGGTGCAGCATGGCAAGTCCTAAAAAAGCTTTGGAATCCGGAGCATATGATAATGCCCTGTTATACAGCATTTGTGCTGTTTTGTCCTGGTTTTTTATCCGGGTATCGCCACCATATTCATCAGCATATTCTCCATGAGAAAATGTCATGGCAAGCCGTGACAGGAAATCAGCATGAAAGGGGTATAATTCTTTTATATCTGCAAGATTTATTTTTTGGGCAAAAGTGTCAAGGTTATTGTAAAATTCAGACCTTAAACGGTCTCCAAAGATTTTTGTTTTTGCAAAATCAAGATGGTCATCCACTTCAAACCAGGGAAGATCTTCTATCTTCTGATGCCAGATATCATCAGATACTAAATTCTGGTTGACCGCTTTTTGATACAGATAAGTACCCGGGAAAAGTACAAGCATATAAAATATGGCACTCAAGGGCATGATGATATTTAAAAGCTCGATGCTTTCCTGTATAGTCATGTCTGTTTCTCCGGGTGAACCGTAAATAAAGTAGGCACGGGGCAGTATGCCATAGGAAGTTGTCAGGGAAAAAGCATTTATGATTTCTTCATGTTTAATGGGTTTGCCAAGAACCCTTCGAATTTTTTCAGATCCGGATTCAACACCGAAACTCAATTGTATACATCCGGCCTTTCTCATTGAAAACAGGATGTCCTTGTCAATTGTGTCCACTCTTGAAATAGCATTCCAGGTGATGGCAAGCTTTCTGTTGATAATATGATTACAAAAGTCAATCACCTGCTGCTTATCCATTGTAAACGTATCATCTGAAATATAAAAATGGGTGACGCCGTTTTTTACAAGATTTTCCACTTCATCGGCAAACCATTCGGGAGAATGAAATCTTAATTTTTGATTTCCCCAGAACTTTGGTGATCCGCAAAATGTACACTTGCCGGGGCAGCCCCGTGACATGGCAAGGTGCTGATATATAAAATATTTTGAAGGGTGAACCAGTGTGTCAAGTGCTTTGATCGGCTGCCTTGGGGAGGTCCGGACAATGCTGCCATTTTTTTTAAAGACAAGACCATTAATCTTTTCAAAGGATTTATTACGGTTGTTTTCAAGTTGGGTTACAAGTTCAAGAAAGGTGATTTCACCCTCTCCTGCAACAATAAAATCAATGTCAGGACAGGCAGTCAAAAGATGGCGGGCAAGAAAGGTCGGTGCAGGCCCGCCAAAAACAATGGTGACATCCGGTTTAATCTGTTTTGCTGCCCTGGCGCATTCCATTGCATTCCAGCGGTTCGGGTTGATTACAGAGAATCCGATAATATCCGGTTTCTCAGTTGTGACAAGTTTTTTGAAAACTTTAACAGGATTATCCCTGGCATCTGCCAGGTTGATAATTTTTGTTTCAAATGAGGCTTCGATCAGAAGCGCTCCAATATAGTATAGCCCTATGGGAACAATACCGGCATCTTCCCCGGAAATTCTTGCATCAAGGCAGGAGGGATTTACAAGAAGAATTTTTTTTTGCTTTACCATGAACCAATGATAATATCGTCAAGCTTTCTTTTGGGAACATGGTGTACACGGTCATCATCTCGCCAGTATTTGATATTTCCGTCTTCATTTAATTCATCAATCTGGATCTTTTCAACCGGTTTCCCCAAAGCCACTGCCAGTTTGACTTCCAGGTGATCTTCAATATCCAGAGACGCTTTGAGCTTCTTGATATTGATAGAGCCGAACATACACCCGCCAAGCCCCATAGTCCTTGCTCCCAGCAGCATGGTCTGGGCAGCGATACCGTGATCACACCAGAATTTATCGGAAATATTGTGGTCACCCATGATGATAATATAGGCGGAAGGCCGTTCTTCTTTTACAGGGCCTTTCCAGTCTTTGAGATATGCGGCCCAGCCAAGACAGGAAAAGATTTCCTCATTTTTATTCTCATCGCAGCAGATCACATATTTCAAGGGCTGCATATTGGCAGCCGATGCACAGTTTCCGGCAAGGTCAACTAGTCCCCTTAAGGTTTTTTCGTCAATTTTATGGGAGTTGTCAAACCGCCGGCAAGATCTGTTCTCTTTTACAAGGTCTTTAAAAGATGCTGGTGTCATAATTTGTCTCCTTTGCATTCCACAGGTTCAAATATCGGCATGTTCATATCAATCCATTGAATAATTTTATCCATTTCATCACAAATTTCCTTTAACGCCTTGCCCCGGTGGCTGACCTTCCCTTTTTCTTCAATAGTCAGCTGGGCAAAGGTTTTATTAAATTCAGGATAAAAAAAGAGCGGATCATATCCAAACCCGTTGTCACCGAAGGGCTCTTCAGTGATAACGCCTTTACATTCCCCTTCATAGGTGAGGGCAGCACCCATGGGAACTGCTATGGAAATAACACATTTAAAAGCGGCATCCCGGTTCTCTTTGCCTTTTAAGTCTTCCAGCATTTTTTTAACATTGTCGGCATCTGTTGCATTATCTCCTGCATATCTGGCAGAATAGACCCCAGGTGCACCGTCAAGGGCTTTAACACAGAGTCCTGAGTCATCAGCCATGGCAGGATAACCTAAAATTTTTGCCGTAAAGGAGGCTTTTTTGTATGCGTTGTCATCAAAGGTTTCTCCATCCTCGATGACTTCAGGGATAGGACCGAAATCATCAAGGTTTTTAATTTCAATGGGAAAATCTTTTAAAAGTTCCATGATTTCCCTTGTTTTTCCCTTGTTTCTGGTTGCAAGAACGATTATCTGTTTCAATAGTTTCTCCATATTGATTTTCAGGTTTGATTTGATTCTGGAATAATATAAGATCAAGCACACATTTTGTAAACCCC
This sequence comes from Desulfobacterales bacterium, assembly GCA_019038815.1. GTDB lineage: Bacteria > Desulfobacterota > Desulfobacteria > Desulfobacterales > Desulfobacteraceae > Desulfobacula. The sequence continues at coordinate 5,031 of JAHOYS010000330.1, forward strand.
GGCTGTTTTTTTAAAGGAGTCATCTTGCAGTTGCCATTCTGGATATCATAATATAAAAAGGGTTTAGAAAAGAGGAATATAATATGTCTGAATTTGCCAATGCCATGGAAGTGTTTAAGCTCTTAGATAAATCCAATTGCAGGAAATGTAATGAACAGACCTGTCTTGCCTTTGCCTCAAAGGTTTTTTTAGGAGATAAGCTCCTTGATCAATGCCTGGTTTTAAGCAGGGAAGTGCTTGAACAATATCAGGGCAAACAAAAGAAAAAAATGACAATTGAAGCATACCGTGAATCCATGCTTGCAGACCTGAAAGATGAAATAAAATCCTGTGACCTGGAAATTGCTGCCCAGCTGGTGGGAGGTGTTTTCTCAAAAGGAAAGCTCACCATTAGAATTTTTGGTAAAAGGTTTTCCATTGATCATGACGGTAACCTGTTTTCAGATATCCATATCAATCCCTGGGTTGCCGCACCTGTTCTGGGGTATGTGCTTCATTGCAAAGGAGTTCCCCTGACAGGGAAATGGGTACCCTTCAGAGAGCTTGAAGGCGGTCATGAAATGAATGGCCTGTTTCTCCAGCGATCTGAAAAACCATTGAAAAAAATTGCAGATACCTATACCCATCTGTTTGAAGACCTGATTTTTATTTTTAATGGCAAAAAGGTGGAGAATCATTATGAGTCTGACATATCACTGGTCCTCTATCCTTTGCCCAGACTTCCTGTGCTGATCTGCTACTGGAAACCGGAAGACGGGCTGGCATCCGACCTTCACCTGTTTTTTGATTCATCGGCTGATATGAACGCCACGATAGATATTGTATATGAAATTGTTGCCGGCATTGTTATCATGTTTGAAAAAATCTCAATAAAGCATGGCGTGGTCCTTTAACTGGTTTTCAATTTTAGCATCTGCTTCATTGACATATTACGAGGAGTATAAGATGAAGTTTTCTGATATAAACAAAGAATATGATATGATTGTAGTTGGCGGTGGGATCAACGGGGCCGGTATTTTTTATGAGGCCGTCAAAAAAGGTTATCATGTGCTTCTTGCCGAAGCAAAGGATTTTGCCTGGGGAACGTCAAGCCGGTCTTCAAAGATGGTTCATGGGGGATTGAGATATCTTAAACAGGGAAAATTCCTATTAACAAAAGCGGCTGTAAAAGAGCGGGAACGACTGTTAAAACAATACCCAGGACTGGTTACCTCCTTACAATTTATCATGCCTGTATTTGACGATTACGGCCCTTCCAGGTCATCCATGAAAATCGGTCTTTCCATATACAGCTTCATGGCCGGGGAAAAGCAGCATAAAAGTTATACAAAAACAGAAGTTATGGAAAAAATTCCCGGAATCAGAAAGGAAAACCTGGTGTCAGCCGTTGGATTCAAGGATGCACAGGTGGATGATGCACGACTTGTGTTAAGACTTATTTACGAGGGGTGCCGTTTAGGCGGGACAGCACTGAATTATACAAAAGTGACAGGGATTGAAAGGGATCAAAAAGGACAT
>JAHOYS010000331.1 GCA_019038815.1 Desulfobacterales bacterium
TTGACTTCAATAAAAGCACCTGCTATTTTTGATTGTTTCCTTTTTTAATCTTAAAAGAAAAGGAGTATATCATGGAAAAAAAAGTTCTTGTTCCGGTGGCCCAGGGTACAGAGGAAATGGAAGCCATCACCATTATTGATGTTCTTCGCAGGGCAGGTGCAAGTGTTATTGCAGCATCTGTAGATGAGATCAATATCAAAGCGTCAGGGGGGATCGAATTTAAAGCAGACAGACTGATCAAAGACTGTATGGATGAACAATTTGATTTGATTGCCCTTCCGGGTGGTATCCCCGGAGCCAATAATCTTCGTGATTCAAAAGAACTTAAGGTTCTTCTTGGAAAACAGGCAGACCAGCAGAAATATTATGCTGCCATCTGTGCTTCTCCTGCGATTGTACTGCACCATCACGGGCTTGTCACTCCAGGCAGGGTGACCTGTCATCCAGGATTTGTGGATATGATTGATAATGGCAATATTGTTGAATCAAACGTTGTTGTAGATGGAAATTGTATCACCAGCCGGGGAGCCGGAACAGCATGCGATTTTGCATTGAAACTTGTTGAATTATTGTATTCCAAGGAAAAGAAAAAAGAGGTGGCACAAGGCCTTGCATTATCTGTCGATTAACCGAGAAACCTGATTTCATCCGGTACTGACGTCTTGATTTCAGAGGCAGATACCCTGTAGCCCTTGTGTTTGATCACATCAGCTGATCTTTCCATGTATACCGGTTCACCGTCGGGTTTGCAGCTTACATAATCGCCCATCCTGCAATAATCTTATCATTAACTTTAACATAGATTTTCAGGAGACCTGTCGGACCACAAGAACAGGACAGGAGGCCTGACTGATAACACGATCCGTTGTCGAACCCACTATAAACTGTTCCAAAAGGCTGTGGCCGTGGACCCCAAGTACGATCATATCCACTTCTTTTTGTTCGGCAAAATCGATCAGTTCCTTATAAGGCTGACCTTCAAGCTGGATGGTAACAGGAGTACACCAGTTCCGGCTCTCTTCAGGAACCATACAGGCAAGCTGTTCTTCAAGGCGACTTGATAGATTGCTTTTTTCTTTCAAGTCTTCATTTGGTCTGATAACATGGGCAAGGTAAAGCTGTGTCTGAAATTCCTGCGCCAGGCTCAGGGCATAGTCAAAAGCAAGCTTGGAATCCTGGGAAAAATCACAACCCACAAGAATTCGGTTTAGTTTTATGCTCTTTTCAACCGGAGAAACCAAATAATTTTCCCGTGCATGCAGGACCAGAAGCGGGCATGTCAGAATTTTTATCAGCCTGTCTGTGACAGAGCCGATCAAAAATCGTTTTACGCCTGATCCGCCATGGGTCGCGGCAATGACCATATCAACATTGTTTTCGCGGGCAGCTTGATCGATTTCATCTGCCGCGTGCCCGTATGAGACTATGATCTCACAATCAATATCAGACACTTCTGATTCTGCTATTTTCTTAAGTTTATCCTTTGCATATCGTATGCGATCATCCTTTACGTCAGTGTATGCAATATATGAGTGTCCAAAACTTGAAATCATAAGTGTTCCTGATACGATATGGCATAGGCAAAGTGTTGAGCCAAACTCTGAAGCCAGTGATTTCCCATAGGAGAGGATAATGTTTGTGAAGTCTGAAAAATCGACGGCACACATTATTTTTTTTGGTTTTATCCTCATGATTTTTCTCCTTATTTTAAAATTATTGTCTGGTTAGAGAAAAATGAAGTGGACTTAAATTATAATATTCTTACATAAGGGTCGTCAAGTGCATTATAGATAATTTTTGTTTTATTCAGGTGTCTTATGGCAGGCAGCGCACAATAAAGGCCGGTTTGAAAATCATATCAATTCTCAGACCGGCCTTTTTATGTGAAGCATTAAAATCCCGAACAGTTTAGATTTTTTCAGTTGCGGGAGTTGCTATAAATTCAGGTTGTTTATAAGTCTCAGTAACAGGAGCTTTAGTCAGCAAGGCCAACACAGCTCCAATGAGAAGCAGTCCTGCGGCAAGAACATATGCCATTCTCGGGCTGTTGGTATAAGCAACAATCATTTGAGACACTCTTGGAAAGATGAAACCGCCCACGCCCCAGGCACTGAAAACCAGGCCGTAATTGACCCCAAAATTCTTTAAGCCGAAAAAATCTTTGGTGGCAGACGGAAATAAAGAAAGGTTTGTACCGTAGTTAAACCCGATGAGCATGGCCGCAAGAACCAGAAGCATGACCTGCGCCGGTGTAATAAACAGGAGAGAAAAGATGACAATTGACTGAAAAATCAACATGATAAAAAGAGTGTTTGCACGTCCGATACGGTCGGAAAGGATACCGGCTATAACACGCCCCAAGGCATTTCCCACCGCCATTAATGCCACAACAACCCATGCCATCTGGCCCATGCCCTGTTTGGCCATTCCTGCCACACCGCCAATGATCATAAGGCCTGCGCCTGATGCAATACAAAAAATAATCCATAATTTATAAAATGTTGCTGTACGAAGCATTTTTCCGGGTTCAAAGTCAATTGAACCACTTGCAGCAGAAGTCGTGTTTTGAACAGTATCCGGATGAACATAACCTTCCGGGGGATTTACCAAAAATTGTGCAAGGGCAGAGACAATAACGATAAATGCAATACCGAAAATAAGCATGGCCTGGGAAAGCCCGACTTTTTCAATTAAAAATATTGCCAAAGGAGCGATATATACGGATGCCAGCCCAAACCCTGCAACAACGATACCGGCAATCATGCCGGTTTTCGCAGGCGGAAACCACTTAATGGCAGGAGGTGTCGCTGATGCATAACCAAACCCGAGTCCCATTCCCATGAGAATACCAAATCCTAATATCCAGCTGATCCATGTAGTGGAAAATGAAATAAGAATCAGGCCAAGTCCTGTGAGGATACCTCCTATGACAGCCGTAATCTTCGGGCTGAGCCTGTCCTGAACACGGCCTGCAAAAATCATGGTAAATGCAAACACCAGGCAGCATACGGCATAGGGATCATTTAAGGAAGCCAGGCTCCAGTTAAAAAGGCCGTCGCCTGCCACAATTGAGTCTTTGATTGTCATTTTAAATATACTCCAGGTATAAAGTATACCCAAAGCCAGGTTTATACCTAATCCTGCCATTGTTACGCGCCAGCCAAGGTTTTTAATTTGATTCATCTTAAGATCCTCCCTTAATAAATAACTATGATTCTTGAACATTAGTAATAGCAAACATTGTGCCGGAAGGAATAAAAAACTCTATCTATCTGTTTTTACTTGATTTTGGCTGGAAAATGAATTGATATGGATTTTAAAGGGGTACAACAAAAGTTGTAGAAAAACATATTGATCCGAACGTTTGTTCGGTAGAATGGGTTCAAAGGAGACTTTCTACAACTTTTATTGTGAATACAACTTTTGTTGTAGGTTAATCTTTGGTTTTTTCAATTTTCAATTTTCAATTTTTGCAGCCTTTTGCTCAGAGCCTGCTGGGAGATACCCAGAATCCCGGCTGCTGCAGACTGGTTGCCCCCGGTCTGTTTCATGGCCTTCTCCACAAGTTTTCTGGAAGCTTCTTTCAGGGTGGGAAGAGAAAAACTTTGATTATTGTCTTTTTGTCCCGCTTCTAACCCTGATGTATCCAGAACTTTGAATAAATCGGCATTGATAGGTCCTTCCCGGTATCGCGAGATAGCGTCATACACCATGGACTTAAGCTCTCTTATATTGCCCTTGAAAGGATAGGTTTCTATCTGCTCAATCAATGTTTTCGGGATGTCAGGAACAGGTTTGTCCAGTTCATTTGCGGCGTTGCAGATAAACCGGTCCAGCAGCAGCGGCAGATCCAGAAGGCGTTCCCGCAGGGGCGGCAGAGTCAGAGTATGGGTGGAAAGACGGTAGATCAAATCTTTTCTGAAGATTCCTTTTTTTTCAAGGGCCCATAGATTCAGATTGGTGGAGGTAATGATCCTGGCATCAGAATGCTTGATCTTGTCAGATCCCAAAGGAAGGTATTCCCCTTCCTGGAGCAGCCTGAGCAGTTTAACCTGTGAAGTCAACGCAAGGTCTCCGATTTCATCCAGAAACAGGGTGCCGTCGGCAGCCTGTTCAATTAATCCCTGTCTTGTTTTTTGTGCTCCGGTGAATGCCCCCTGGATATGACCGAAGAGGGTGTCGGAAAACACATTGTCATCTAATCCGGCTACATTGACAACAATCAGTTTTCCTTTTCTTTCACTCAGGGTATGGATAGACTGCCCGATAAGTTCTTTTCCCACGCCTGTTTCTCCGAAAATAAGGACAGGCTGGGAAGATGGGGCAATGGCTTCAATATAGTGAAAGATGGAGTGCATCTTCTTGTCCTGGGTGATAATATGTGCGAATGCCTTGGGATTTTTAATCTGGGAGAACAGATCGCTTGCCAGAGAATCACGGAACTTATTTTCCATGTCCTCATAGGCCAGCGCCTGTTTGACAGCTGCTAAGAGCCGAACTTCTTCTACCGGCTTTACCACATAATCCATGGCACCAATTTTCATACATTTTACTGCCGTATCCACATCAATGTCACCGGTGAGTATAATTACGGGTATCCTGGGATAGGTCTTGCGGACAATTTTAAGCAGACGTCCGCCGTTGATATGGGGCATATTCAGGTCCAGGATGATGAGACAGGGAATCTGGCGTTCCATTTGCCGGATCACGTCCCTGGCGTCACTGATGGTGATAATATTGTCCATCCCTGCCATTCTCAGAGTAGTATCCACTGCCAGAAGAATTTCCGGTTCATCGTCCACAATAAAGATGGGGCGATCCATGGTCAGTTGTCTGTTCGTCATCATTGTATCCCGTCCTTTTTAACTATTGTATCCTGTCTGCTTGAGGGCAGCAGTATTTTTACAGTCAAACCGTTTCCAAATTCCGAAATAAATTCCAATATTCCCTTATGGTCATTCACAATTTTTTCTGAAATGGAAAGCCCAAGACCTGTTCCTCCGTCGTCACGTTTGGTTGTAAAAAAAGGATCTTTCATCTTTTTTAAATTTTTTGGAAGAACACCCGGTCCGCTGTCCGATACCTCAATAACAATAAAATGAGAGCCCGGGGTTTGTGAAGTTTGTACATGGATGGACTGTTCCGGATTTTCAAGGGCTTGGCTTGCATTAACAAGCAAATTGATAATAACCTGCTGCAGTTTCTGGGAGTTGCCTGAAATTTTCGGTAATTCATCTTCATAATCAACTGACAGGTGGTTGGTCGCTTTTTTTAATATGGAGTGGGTCAGATCCAGTGATTTTTTTACCACAAGGTTGATATCAATCTCATTATCCATATCAGCCTCTGTGGTACGTGAAAAATCCTTTAACTCAGAGATAATTTTTTTTATTCTTGCAACACCGTCTTCAAGGGCCTTGAGCATAAGGTCTATTCTTTTTCTCAGTTCAGCGTATGGCATTGAACAGACAACGGCGTCCTTGTTTTCCATATAATATTCGTCCAGAACCGGAGTAAAAGACTGCCAGGCTTTTTTAAGGTTCGTAGCATTGAGCATCAAGGATGTCGCAGGATTATTTATCTCATGGGCAACACCGGCCACCAATATTCCCAAAGATGCCATTTTATCTGCCTGGAGGAGTTGTTTTTCCCTTAAACTGGATTGCTCCATAGCGTTTATCCGTTCTTTTTCAGCCTTTGTTCCCTGCCATATAATATAACCGGACAGCATCAGGAACAGGACCATAATTCCCGAGCAGGTATAGGTTAGCTTTTGTGTAATAGCACTGATTTCTTCTCTTACATCTTCAACATAGATACCGGTTCCAATAACCCAGCCCCAGGGTTGAAACTCTTTTACATAGGATATTTTAGGAACAATTTTTTTTGAGTCTCCTTTCCATTGCCATAAATAATCAACATAACCCGCCCCCTGTGTTTTGACGATTTTAACCATTTCAAAAAACAATCGTTTTCCTGCCGGATCTTTAAAATTTGATACATCCTGACCCACCAGATCTAAACGGTATGGATGCATGATCATATTGGGAGTCATGTCATTTATCCAGAAGTAATCTTTAAGTTCAGGACCGTACCTTAATTGCTGCAAATGTCCTATGGCCTGTTTCTTTGCTGTTTTGTGGGAGATCTCCCCATCCCGGGCTTTTTCATAAAAAAGATTTAATGTGCTCCATGCATTTTCCGTTAAATGCATGATCCCTTCTCTTTTTCCATCCATCATATTTTTTTCCAGTAAAGGGATGATCAAAAGAAAAATTGTCAGAATAAAAAGAATTATTGTCAATGCAACAGGGATGACGATTCTTACCGGAAGTTTTTTCAGGAACAGGGGAGGGCGTTTTTTATCAATATCCAATGATTTTATTTTTTTAGGAATATACATGTAATTTTCAATAATCAAAGTATCTCGGGCTGTCAAGGAATTATTAAATATTGATTTGCTTTGATTATATTGTTTTTTCTGTTATTTTCAAATTATTAAATTTAATATTTATACAAACAGTATTGATTCGAAACGG
>JAHOYS010000008.1 GCA_019038815.1 Desulfobacterales bacterium
TTGCAGAACAATTAAAATTTCTTGCTAAAGAGTCTGAATATCAATATCTTGACGCATATTGAATAATTATGATGCGTTAAAAGATATGCGTTTGTTTAAAAACAAGAAGATAATCCTTATATTTGGCTTTTTAGCAATTTTTTTCCCCGGGGCTTTTGTGTTTGGTTTTCCAGGAGTCATGGCATTGGAGTGGCAGACACTTTTCCATGCAAATAAAGCACAGATTGGCAGATTAATGTTTTTTATCCTGGCCGGAACAGGATTTTCAATGTATCTGGCCGGGAAGCTCCAGGAAAAAATTGAAAGCCGGTTTATTATTTTTATCGGCAGCCTTGTCTGCGGTTCAGCCATGATCTTTGTGGGACAGGCAGACACTATTGAACATGTTTATATCTGGGCATTTCTTGAGGGCTTTTTCTGCGGATTTGTTTATATTCCCTGTCTCACCGTTTTCCAAAAATTGTTTCCTGAAAATAAAGGCATGGTTACCGGACTTTTTAATTTGAGCTTCGGAGGTTCTGCTGCTGTCATGTCACCGGTATTTACATATTTTTTGGTCTCAAAAGGCTATGTGTTTACCTCCAATTTTGCAGCAGCCATTTCCATTCTTCTGGGGACATCATTTGCCTTGTTCATAAGGGTTCCAGGTCAAAAAAAGGAGCAGGGAAAGCAACAATTATCAACATTGTCATTGAAAAAAACATTAAGAATGTCATCTTTCTGGTTTCTCTGGTGTGTCTGGGCTTTATCCGGGGCAGCCGGCATTTCTTTAATCGTTCTTGCTTCCTCTTTTGGGGCAACTTTGGGATATGGGGTCACACAATATGTCTATATATTGACCGCCTTTAATGTGTTAAACGGGATTGGCCGTCTGGTTTGCGGCAGACTGTCGGATAAATACAGCAAACAAAAAATATTGGTTACCGTTTTTTTGATGGCATCTTGTGCCTATTTTTTGATGCCGTGGCTTACCAATCTTTATATCATCAGTTTTTTAGTCTGCTTTGTCGGACTTGCTTTTGGCGCTCTTTTCGTTATTTCAGCCCCTCTGGTAACCGAGGTCTTCGGGCTTGAAAATTTCGGAAAGGTTTTCGGGCTGGTCTTTACGGCATATGGATTTTTTTCAGGGTTTTTAGGCCCCTGGCTGTCAGGTGTGATCCTTGATATAACCGATTCAAATTTCAAGATTGTATTCAGTTTGTTTGCCGTGTTTTATCTTGTTTCCTCCGTATTGATTCTAAGGGTGAAAAGTAAAAAAAATATTGTGGGCAGTCGATAATGCCAGTGGGGTTGTTTTGGATTATTTATTGAAATTTTGTAAAATTTGAATAATCCTTTTAAATTGCTTGCAAACCATTGCCAAGCAAATATATAAGTATTTAAAATATTTAAAAAAAGAATCAAAGGATATTGGCAATGAGTGATGTTGTACTGATAAATATTACCGGCAGAGACAGAAAAGGGCTTGATGCAAAGTTTACAGGGATTCTGGCAGAATATGATGTGAATATTCTGGATATTGGCCAGGCTGTAATTCATGAGCATATTTCCCTTGGGATACTGGCTGAAATTCCTGACTCAAAAGATTTCTCTTCAATTTTTAAAGATATGTTGTTCGAAGGCCACAACATGGAGCTTAAGATAGACATTAAACCGATTGCTTCCGGACATTATGAAAAATGGGTCCATGACCAGGGAAAAGAAAGAAGAATCATCACTCTTCTTGGCAGAACATTAACAGCCCAGCAGATCTCTTCTGTTGCATCAATAATTACAGACAATCATTTGAATATTGACGGTATCACACGTCTTACCGGAAGGATATCTCTTAAGAAACAACGGAATCATCCAAGAGCATGTGTACAGCTTTCTGTCAGTGGAACTCCCTTAAACCTTATTGATATGCGAAGAAGATTTATGGAAATTTCCCAGAAAGCCGGGATTGATATCTCTTTTCATGTGGATAATATCTACAGGAAAAACATGAAACTCGTTGTCTTTGACATGGATTCAACATTGATTCAGGCTGAAGTTATTGTTGAACTGGCAAAATTGGCCGGTGTTGGAGAGCAGGTGGACAGAATCACTGAATCAGCCATGAGAGGGGAGATAGATTTTAAAGAAAGTTTCAGAAAAAGAGTGGCCCTTTTAAAGGGGATAAAACAGGAGCAGTTGAATAAAATCTCAAGGAATCTGCCATTGACAGATGGTGCTGATCTGGTTGCCAAGACCCTGAAAAGCCTGGGATATAAGCTGGGTATCCTGTCCGGGGGATTTACCTTTGTCGGCGAATATTTAAAGGAGCAGCTTGGGTTTGATTATATGTATGCCAATAAGTTATATATGGAAAATGGCGTGGTAACAGGAGATGTTGTCGGTGATATTGTGGATGGCGAGCAAAAAGCAATATTATTAAGACAGATTGCCCAGAAGGAAAATCTTGCCCTTGAACAGACCATTGCCGTGGGGGATGGTGCCAATGATCTTCCCATGATAAGTATTGCAGGCTTAGGGGTTGCTTTTAATGCCAAACCTGTCCTTCGACAGAATGCAGCCAATACTATTTCAAGTGTCGGCCTTGACGGACTTTTATACCTGATCGGCCTTCATGAAAGAGAGATTAAACAGGAAGTCAGGCAGACAACAGAGTATTCATATGGATAGAATGCAACAGCTTGCTCGTGATGTGAGAAAGCTGGAAGATCAACTTGCCGTGTGTACCCGTTGCGGGATGTGCCAGGCAAATTGTCCTTTGTTTGCCCAGACCCGTAAAGAAGCAGATGTGTCAAGGGGCAAGCTTGTCCTGATCAATGGATTGATCGATCAGATGTTTGATGATGCCAGGGGTGTGAACGAACGGCTTCAAAGATGCCTTCTTTGCGGGTCCTGCGCCCATGGATGTCCCAGCAATGTGAACGCTGTTGAAATATTTTTAAAGGCGAGAGTGATCATTGCTCAATATCTTGGATTATCGTTTCCTAAAAAAATAATATTTAAAAAAATTTTGTCCAATCCTGAAACATTCAATGGCATCATGGAGATGGTCGCCACATTCCAAAAATTTTTTTTTAAAAAGGAACAAAATCCCCAGGGGACCTCCTGTGCCAGAATTGTTTCACCACTTTTTCGACATCGCCATCTTGTTCCGATAAAAGAGAAAGCTTTTAACAGAACTCTCTCAGGTCAAGACTTGAGGATCAAAGGAAAAGGCTTAAAGGTAGCCTTCTTTGTCGGCTGCTTGATAGATAAAGCATTTCCAAACATAGCTCACAGTGTAGTTGATGTGTTAAAATATTTTAAGGCCGGAGTTTTTATTCCTTTCAATCAGGGGTGTTGCGGTATCCCTGCCATCGCATCAGGAGATTTTGAAACCTTTGAGAATCTTGTGAGAACCAATGTAGAGCTTTTTTCAAGGGAAAGATTTGACTATCTTGTGACAGCCTGCGCCACATGTTCATCAACCATTATAAAATTATGGCCTGCCCTGTTAAAACACGGGGATAAAAAGTTATTAAAGCAGATTGAAGCTCTGGCCCAAAAAACGGTAGATATAAGCTGGCTGATGGAAAAACGGTTTGATCTGTCTTCCGTGATTCCAGACGGTGAGGGGGAAAAAAAGATCATTACCTATCATGATCCCTGTCATCTTAAAAAGTCTCTGGGTATATTTAATGAGCCGCGGCAAGTCATTCTTGCTTCCGGCAATACATTAAAAGAAATGGCAGGCAGTGACACATGCTGCGGTATGGGAGGCAGCTTTAATTTTAAATATTATGATATTTCATCTAAGATCGGTCTGGAAAAAGCCGGAAATATTATTAATACCGGATGTTCGACCGTAGCAACTTCCTGTCCAGCCTGTATGATGCAGATTTCTGATATGCTGGCAAAGCTTCAACAGCCGATTCAAGTCAGACATCCGGTGGAGATTTTTGCTGAAGCACTTCTTACTGACAATAAAGCGTTGGATCTTTAATTCCCGCCTTTTTGAATCCTTTTATCCTGTGAAGACAACTGTCACATCTGCCGCAGGACTTGCCATTCGAATCGGGATCATAGCAGGAGATTGTCAAAGAATAATCCACCCCTAACGTATTCCCTGTTTTAATGATTTCAGCTTTGGAAAGATGAATTAAGGGGGTTTCAATCTTCAGTACGGTTTCTTTTGTCACCCCGGTTTTGGTGGCAAGGTTGGCCATTTTTTCAAAAGCCTCAATAAAGGCGGGCCTGCAGTCGGGATAACCTGAATAATCCACGGCAGTAACGCCAATATAAATGGACGCGGCCTTTAGAACTTCTGCCCAGGCCATGGCATAGGACAGAAAAATAGTGTTCCTGGCCGGAACATAGGTGATAGGGATCTCATCTTTCTTGATCTCATCAGTTGTGTCATGTTTGGGAACATTTATTTCATCGGTCAGGGCAGACCCGCCAAATTGCCTTAAATCAATATCAATGATTTTATGGGTCTTCACCCCAAGTGACCGGGCCACTTTTTGGGCAGCTTTAATTTCTATGAAATGTCTTTGTCCATATTTGAAGCTTAAGGCATAAATTTCTTTGCCTCTTGATTTTGCAATGGCCATTGCAGTGGTGGAATCAATTCCTCCGCTGGAAAGTACGATGGCTTTGTCGGTCATTTTTTTATTTAAACTCCTCGTTTATCCGGATCCCAAATGATCTTGTGCTGCTGTAACGAAAGTCTGGCCGGAAGGTTATCTTCAATCATCCAGGCAGCAAGGGTTTTGGGTGAGATCTGCCCGAAAACAGGTGAAAGATGAATTTTTTTTTGTGAGATTTCAGGCAATTCATTTTTAATAATGGATTTAGCAAATTCATAATCTTTTCGAGAGCCGATGACAAATTTGATTTCATCATGTTCAGTCAAGCAATTTATATTTTCTGATAAAAAGCTGTCAGATTCATTGCTGGAAGGACATTTGATATCAATAATTTTTATGCAGTCCGAATCTATGTTTTTAATGCTTTTACTGCCGTTTGTTTCAAGGAGGACCTGATATTTTTTTTTTAAAAGCATGGATATCAGGGCTGGTGTATCATCCTGCAACAGCGGTTCACCACCAGTGACTTCAATCAGGTTGCAATTATAGGAAGCAACTTTTTTTAAGATCTGATCAAAGGTCATGGAGTGATATTCTTCGTTTGCGTAGCTTGTATCACACCACGAACAGTTAAGATTGCATCCAGACAGTCTTATAAAGATGCAGGGCATCCCGCTAAAGGTGGATTCCCCCTGAAGGCTGTAGAAAATTTCGCAGATATCAAGCTGCAATTACACCTCCTGGTAGGAAGATCCGCATCCGGGGCTTTCAAATACCATCACTTTGCTGACGGTTATGTGTTCGGTGTTCAGACGTCGGGAAAGCTCGGTATACAAAAATCTGGAAAGGTTTTCAGATGTCGGATTGATGCTGCCAAATTCTGGAACTTCATTGAGAGTGGTATGATCAAATTTGCTTAACACATCTTTTATAATACCTTTGGCATCCCTGAAATCAACGCCGATACCTATCTTGTCAAGTTTTGTGCACTGAATATATGTTTCAACGATCCAGTTGTGTCCATGCATATTGGAGCAGTTTCCATCATATCCTTTCAAAGAATGGGCTGCAGCAAAATGATCCTTTACATAAATTTCATAAATACCGGGCATAAAATCTCCTTAAAATAAATCGTTCGATTGATTTTCTAAGTATTACCATAAACTTTGTTTTGAATCAAAAAAAAGAAACCCCCTTTAAAAAAAGGGGGCATTGTAAGTTCTGGTAGCGACGCAGGGATTTGAACCCCGGACTCTGCGGATATGAGCCGCATGCTCTAACCAACTGAGCTACGTCGCCAAAAAACCCAAAAAAAATATCACAGACATGCTTTAAAAGTCAATATTAAATTTTATTAAGGTTTTTTTGTTTTTTCAAATCTGATGACTTTAACGGTAAAATTCTGTAATTTTTCAGGGAGATCCGAAAATACGACCATAAAGGGCACACCGGCTCCGGGTTTTATATTGACATTTGAATTATGGACCCCCTTTTTTACGATAAGAAGTTTATTAATGTCTGAAATGTTTCCCGTTTCGAGCATTTCCTCTGTTATAATATTCCCGCAAAAGATATTTTTTGTTTTTGCTTCCACCTTGCCTTCAGTGATCAATGCTCCTCTGATTTCAATATGGCTGTAAACAATGTCTGAAAGATTTTCCACTCTTCCTGTAATGACAAACAGGGTGCCGGCAGTTGAATTGGTAACAAATCTTCCATCCACACTCTTTTGATCGGGGATAGGCTTTACGTCTAATTTTTCAGGGACAGGTTTTTTAAAATATTGTTCAATAAAAGGGATTTTAATGTCAGATAGGTACGGTATCTTATATCCGGTCATAACACTGCCGATATAGGCTCCTATAACCAAAAAGCAGATCAGCAGTATCACGAGAACAGGTGTCCCGACAAGGGGTTTCTTTTTTCTTTGTATAGTTCTTGGTGTTATGTCCATAAGGGGTTCGGGTTTTTCAATC
>JAHOYS010000375.1 GCA_019038815.1 Desulfobacterales bacterium
TAGAGCAGGTGCTGAACTCACCATGATGGAAAACCGTTTCACCCCGGCTCGTTTTAAAGATGGTTACGGACCTGTTGGTGCGTGGTTCCTTCTTTTTAAAGCTGCGACTGTTAATGGTCTTGGTGAAAACTTTTCAGCTTCTGATGATGCAAAGGCAGAACTTGAAAAATATGCTCCCTATGGAACTGCTGCTGTTACTCCGACCTGCCTGAGAAATCATCTCATGATGAAAGAGTACAAAGAAGGCCGTGGTCCAATCATCATGAAAACAACTGATGCCCTTGCCAAACTTGCCTCAACAATGAGCAAAAAAGAGATGAAACATCTTGAGTCTGAAGCTTGGGAAGATTTCCTTGACATGTCTGTTGGCCAGGCTGGTCTCTGGTGTGCAACAAATACTGAACCTGAGAAAAAAGATTCAGAAATCATGCCAACTGAACCCTACCTTCTTGGTTCCCATTCAGGCTGCTGCGGTATCTGGTGTTCAGGTCCAGACGAAGACTGGGTTCCTGCTGAATACAAATGGGGTGTTGGAGATAAAGTCTACAATCGTATGACAACTGTCAAAGGTCTGTGGACTTCTGGTGACGGCGTTGGTGCTTCCGGGCATAAATTCTCCTCCGGCTCCCATGCTGAAGGCCGTATCTGTGCAAAAGAGATGGTCAAATATCTCAGAGACAATCCTGAAGATGTAAGTTTCAAAGAGACTGACGAAGAGCTGGTTGACCTTGTTTATCTGCCTGTCAGAAATTATCTTGACCATTGTGAATATACAACTGATGAAACTATTAACCCCAACTATTGCAAACCTGCCGGCATGGCGCTTCGTCTGATGAAGATGACCAATGAGTATGGTGGTGGAACAGCTACTTACTACATGACTTCCGGCAAATCTCTTGAAATTCTCATGGATCTGTTTGAAATGTTCCGTGAAGATCTTGAGAAAATTGCTGCCGGTGACCTGCATGAACTTATGAGAGCATGGGAAATTACCCATCGTCTCTATACTGTTGAGGCTCATACCCGTCACATCCAGTTCCGTGAAGAATCAAGATATCCCGGGTTCTACTACAGAGGTGACTTCATGGGTCAAAATGATGAGGAATGGTTCTGTTTTACCAACTCTACTTATGACAAAGTGGCAAAAGAGTGGAGTTTGAAAAAAGTACCTTATGTTAAGATCATCGCTGACTAGTGCTGAAGATAGATCTTAAAGTACGTTCTTAGTATAATAACCTCCAGGTGCTGGTTCGCTAGTGCCTGGGGGTTTTTTAAAATTATGACGATTTGGGCTTCTTCCTGTCTCCTTTTTTGTAAGTGCAAAAAATTTAAGATTTATCTTTGCATCTATAAAACAGGAGAGAGGATGCCAGAAACTCTTTAAGTCTTAAAACGAAAGTTCTTTTAAGATTTAATATAAAAATAATACAACCCAAATGCACGGAGGGACAGCATGACAACAGATAATTCAGCCCCGAAAAGTTCCAGCTTAATGGTGGTTGGTGGTGGAATCAGCGGCCTTACAACTGCCCTGGAAGCTGCCGAAGTGGGGTATGAGGTCTTCCTTGTGGAAAAGGAAGCATCCCTTGGCGGAAGAGTATCACAGCTTAAACACTACTTCCCCAAACTTTGCCCGCCTACTTGCGGACTTGAGATTAACTACAGAAGAATCAAGGACAACAAAAACATTAAAGTATTTACCCTGTCAGAGGTACAGAATGTAACAGGCACTGCCGGTGACTATACTGTCACTGTAAAAACATCGCCGCGATATGTAAATGAAAATTGTACCGTATGCGGCGAGTGCGCAAAAGTTTGTGACACTGAAATTTCTAATGATTTCAACTTTGGCATGGACCGCAAAAAAGCGGCTTACTTACCACATAACATGGCATTTCCAATGAGGTACATTATAGATCCTGCCATAAGCACTGATGACCGTGACAAAGTCAAAGAGGCCTGTAAATATGAGGCAATCGATTTTGATATGGAAGAAAAAACAATCGATCTTAAAGTAGGTGCTGTTGTCTGGAATACCGGATGGGCTCCCTATGATGCCACAAAAATTGACAATCTTGGATTTGGCAGATACCAGAATATCGTGACCAACATGATGCTTGAGAGAATGGCATCCTTAAATGGTCCTACTGAAGGCAAAATTATCCGTCCATCGGATGACAAAGCACCTGAAACAATAGCATTTGCACAGTGTGCGGGTTCCAGGGATGAAAACCATCTGCCGTATTGTTCATATATCTGCTGCATGGCGTCCTTGAAGCATGCCACTTATCTTCGCGCACAATATCCGGATGCAAAAATCTATATCTATTATATTGATCTTAGAACACCGGGCAGAAAATATGAAAACTTCTATGCAAATCTCAAAAAAGATGAAAATATCTTCTTTGTAAAAGGCAAAGTAGCTGAGGTTGATGAAGAAGCCGGATCTGGAAATATCATGCTGGTGGCTGAGGACACCATTTCCGGGGAAAAAGTAAGACAGACCGTGGACATGCTAGTACTTGCCACCGGCATGCAGCCGACTTGTGCCATTGACAAACCAAATGCGGATCTGACTTACAACGCTGAAGGTTTCATTGTAAACGACTTCAAAAAAGGCGGTATGTTTGCAGCCGGTTGCGCCAATAAGCCTGCTGATGTTGTGACATCTAACCAGAATGCTACCGGTATGGCCCTTAAAGCCATTCAGACCCTTGTAAGGAGAGGATAATCATGGATAAAAAATACGGAGTATATATCTGCACAGGCTGTGGAATCGGTGATACCCTCGATATGGAAGATCTGGTTGATGTTCCTGATGAAGAGGGCGTAAATTGTACCACCCACCCGTTTCTGTGCTCCAAGGAAGGTGTAGAATTAATTCAGAAAGATGTTGATGACGAAAAAGTAAACGCCATGGTCATAGGGGCCTGCTCAAGGCGTGTTAACTTTGACGTATTCAACTTTGACGGATGTATCGTAGAAAGAGCAAACTTGAGAGAAGGCGTTGTATGGCCTCACTCAAGAGAAACATATCCTAAACTTGAAGAAGACCAGAAGGATGATGAAGAACATTTTGATCCCATTCAGATGAAAGCTGAAGATTACATCAAAATGGGTATGATCAGAATCGAAAAAGTTAACCTGCCCGAACCCTATAAGACAGAATCATTTTCAAAAAAAATCCTTGTGCTGGGAGGCGGTGTAACCGGTATGTCAGCGGCCCTGGATGCAGCAAAAGTAGGATTTGAAGTCACTATTGTTGAAAAAGCCGATAAACTGGGTGGTTATGCTGCCAACATGAGAAGCCAGATGCCGGTTGTAGAGCCTTTTGAAGAATTACGGGCACCGGTTGTCAATGACTTGATTTCTGAAGTTGAAAGTTTTTCAAATATTGATGTCAAAACTTCTACCGAGGTTGCCCGAATTGCAGGCCAGCCAGGTGAATTTACCATAACATTCAAAAAACCGGGTGAAAAAATCCCCTTTGATGTTCCCTTTCCGCTGCCTGAAGAAGAACTAGTTGATGAAAACGGTAAAGAGCTGAACGTAGAAGATGCCCATACCAAATATCTTGAATTCAATAAAGGCCGTGAAGATATCCTTCAGCTTGATCCTGACGGAGAGCTCTATGGGGCAGTTGTTCTGGCTGCAGGATGGCGGCCGGCAGAACTTGAAGGTGAAGAATATGCACATCTTGGTATCGATCTTCCGGATGTTATTACCAATGATGAGTTTGAAAAAATTGCAGCTAAAGGCAAAATTGTTCGACCTTCCGATGGCAAAGAAGCCAAAAATGTTGTTTTTATCCAATCACCGGGCAAAGATGAGGATGATGCCGATTTTGAATACTGTGGTTCTGTTACCAGCCAGGTAGCCTTGAAACAGGCCAGATACGTCAGAGAAGATTATACCGATGGTAAGGCGTATATCATTTATCAACATATGAAAACCCCCGGCCTTCAGGAATATTTTTACAAAAGCATGCAGCAGGAAGACGGCATTTTCATGACCAAGGGTGCTGTTACCCAAGTTGCCCAGCAGGGCAATGGGCTTGCTATCACTGCCAAGAATACGCTTTTGGGTGAAAATCTTGCCATTAAAGCCGACATGGTTGTTGTAGCCGGCGGTATGGTTCCCGTCACTGCCGATGACCCTGTGATCAATCTTGCTTACCGGCAGGGGCCTGGATTCAGAGACAATGATATCTTTGGTCAGTATGCAGACTCCAACTATATCTGCTTTCCATATGAAACCCAGAGAACCGGTATTTACGCTGCCGGTGCCATCAGACGCGCCATGACCATTGAAGAATCCATGGAAGATGCAACAGGGGCTGCCTTGAAAGCCATCCAGTGTATCGAAAGTGCTAACCGAGGAATGTCTGTTCATCCAAGATCAGGGGATATGACCTATCCGGACTTCTTCTTCCAGAGATGTACCCAGTGTAAACGCTGTACGGTTGAATGTCCTTTTGGTGCCCTTGACGATGATGAAAAAGGTACTCCAATGGCGAATCCGACAAGATGCAGAAGATGTGGAACCTGTATGGGGGCATGTCCTGAAAGAATTATCTCTTTTGCTGACTACACTATTGATTCTATTGGTTCCCAGGTTAAAGCTGTCGGGGTTCCCTCAGAAGATGATTATGATGAGCCGCCGTTTAGATTCCTTGCACTGATCTGCGAAAATGATGCCTTCCCGGCCCTTGACATGGTGGGATTGAACAGAATGGATTACTCTCCGAATGTCCGGTTTATCCCGATAAGATGCCTTGGCTCATTTAATGTTATCTGGATCAAGGATGCACTGGCCCAGGGTATGGACGGTGTTATTCTCATTGGCTGTAAACATGGTGATGATTATCAGTGTCACTTTATGAAAGGTTCTGAGCTGGCCGAAATACGTGTGAAAAAAATCGGTGATGCTCTTTCAAGTCTTGCACTTGAAGAAGAACGTGTGGCCTTTGCAGAAGTTGCCATTGATGAATATGACAAACTTCCCGGAATAATCAATGCCTTTGTTGAAGAAGTTGAAGACCTCGGCCCCAACCCATTCAAAGGATTTTAACCAAAACTATTTTATAAAATAGTTTAGGAGGTATATAAGTATGACTGAAAAATATCTTGTTCAACCTGATCTTGACTTTATAGCCCAAGTAAGAAGTCTTGGTGGTGAAACACTGAAAAAATGCTACCAGTGCGCCACCTGTTCGGTTGCATGCCCTATTGCTCCTGAGGACAGTCCTTTCCCGAGAAAAGAAATGATTGCCGCTTCCTGGGGCCTTAAGGACAGGCTGATAACAAACGGTGACATCTGGCTGTGCCACCAGTGCGGCGACTGTTCAGATCTTTGCCCGAGAGGCGCAGCACCAGGGGATGTCCTTTCTGCTGTCAGATCTGCAGCCATTACCGAATACGCCAGACCCAAGGCCCTGGCAAACGCAGTCAATGACCCGAAAAAGCTGCCGTATCTGCTTGGAATACCCGCTATCTGGTTTGCTATCTTTGCGTTTATTACAATGAATGCGGGTGAAACCATGACCAAAATTTTTGAGTTCATCCCGTTCTTTGACTGGGCACATGTCCACGAGGGTGAACATGTCATTGCCCAGGCTGATTTTTTCTCAACCTGGTTCGTGGACTTGACTTTTGTACCCCTTTTCACTGCAGCAGTGATTATGTTTGTCTTCAACCTTAAAAGATTTTTAAATGACATTCATGAGAATGCTGTTCTTGAAGGAAAGACAGATAAGACATCCCTGGATTTTAAAGCAATGATCCAGGCGCTTATCAAGGTGATTCCAACCATTCTCAAACATGACAAATTCAATGAATGTGAAAGCAATAAGGACAGATCCACTCCGCATATGATGGTTCTGTTTTCTTTTATAGGGCTCTTTATTGTAACAGCTATTTTCTTTTTGGTTCTCTATTTGTTTCAGACACCAGGTCCCTATTCCCAGCTTAATCCTGTGAAATGGCTGGCCAACATTTCCGGTGTTGCACTGATCATTGGCAGCGCTTTGATGATTAAAAACAGACTGGATAAAAAAGATGACCAGATGACAACATATAAAGACTGGTTTATCCTTGTCCTTGTTCTTTCTCTCGGCCTTACTGGTATGCTGACTGAAATGGCACGTCTTGCCCATATGGCATATGTTTCCTATTTCTTTTACTACCTGCATCTGATTGCTATTTTCAACCTGTTTGCATTCCTGCCATTCTCAAAAATGGCACATTTTGTTTACAGGACTGCGGCTATGACCTATTCGGAATACAGCAATAGAAAATAGCTGAAAAGTATAAAATTTAAACAAAAAAGAGGAGATGATTTTTTATCATCTCCTCTTTTTTTCCTTGCATTTTTTAAAATGAAGTAATAAGCCATTATTACGCTCACCCCAAATATATAAGGACTGCTCTGCTTAAAGGTGTTTTCCAGAGCAAATTTGTATAAATATTTTGTCTTAATACTAAGTCAGGGAGGAAAAATTTTGGTGGAAGGAACAATCAAATGGTTTAATTC
>JAHOYS010000068.1 GCA_019038815.1 Desulfobacterales bacterium
AGGAACATTGGCCAGTTGCTCCTCAAGGTATTCATCCATGAGAATTTTATATCTATCTTCTGGGTAATTTGTTGCGCAGGACCTGCAGCAAAAATAGACCTTTGTTCAGGTTCGTTTAATGTAAAGCTTTCCGCCGCAGTTTAAACACTTCTCTTTTATATCGTTCAAAATTTTTATCCTTTATCTTTTAATGTCGTGCGGATAAAATAATGCTAAATATGATAAAAGTCAAAATAATAAGGAACAGAAAACAGGAGGCTTGAATATATATGGATAAGAATACTGAGAAATACAAACGAAGTTATCCTATTTCCTGGGAGCAGCTTCACCGGGATGCAAAAGCCTTGTCATGGAGACTTCATGACATAGAAAAACCATGGGAAAGGATTGTTGCAATCACGCGGGGCGGCCTGGTTCCTGCGGCAGTTATTGCGCGGGAGCTTGGGATACACTATATTGATACGGTCTGCATCACCTCTTATGACTGGAAGAACCAGGGAGAAGCAAATGTCCTGAAAAAAATTGATGGTTCGGGTGAAGGACTTTTGATTATTGATGATCTTGTGGACACGGGTTCAACAGCCAGGGTTGTCAGGAAAATGCTTCCGGACGCATATTTTGCAACGGTATATGCCAAGCCCGCCGGCAAGCCTCTGGTGGATGCTTATGTGACGGAAGTCAGTCAGGATACCTGGATTCTCTTCCCATGGGATTCAGAATCTCAATTTATTGAACCTATTGCCGGAAACTAAGCAGGAATCTGCCCGGGAGCCTAAACCAGTCTCCCGGGCAGATGATTTGATTATTTTTTTTTATTGATAATATTTCTGTGGGCCATCAGCCTGATGGCATTGATCTTGATAAATCCTTCAGCATCTTCCTGATTGTACCCGCCTTCAATATCCATGGAAGACAGATCCTGGTCATAAAGGGAAGAAGGACTTGTCCGGGCAATGGGGTATGCAGTGCCTTTATAGAGTTTCAAGGTAACTTCACCGTCAATGACTTCCTGGCTCTTGTCAATGGCCACCATGAGAAATTCCATTTCAGGGCTGAACCAGAATCCATTGTAAACCAGCTCTGCAAATTTGGCAGAAAACATGTCTCGCAGCCGCATGACTTCCCGGTCCATGGCAATGCCTTCAATGTCTTTGTGGGCTTCGTGGAGGATGGTGCCACCCGGGGTTTCATACACGCCCCGTGATTTAATCCCCACAAACCGGTTTTCAACCATGTCAAGCCGCCCGATACCATTTTTCCGCCCTAAGATATTCAGGTATTCAAACAGTTCAAGGGCATCGGTTTTAGTCGTATTATCTTCAAGATTAGTGACTTTAACCGGAATGCCGTCCTTGAATTCAATCTTGATTTTTGTGGGTTTGTCCGGTGCTTCTTCCGGGGATACGGTATGGGAATAAATGCTGTCTTCGCACTCATGGGCAGGATCTTCAAGGATGCCTGCTTCATGGGAAATATGCAGAAGATTATCATCTTCACTATAGGGTTTGGATGCAGACTGTTTGGTCGGGATACCATGTTTTTCAGCATATTCAAGAAGATCTGTTCTTCCTTTGAAGGTGCTTAAAAAATCAGCGTTTTTCCAGGGTGCAATGACCTTGATTTTGGGATTCAGGGCATAGTAAGAAAGTTCAAACCTGACCTGATCATTACCTTTTCCTGTTGCGCCATGGGACACATACTCGGCACCCACTTGTCTTGCAATCTCTATTTGTTTTTTTGCAATGATGGGGCGGGCAATGGCCGTTCCTAAAAGGTATCGCCCTTCATATATGGTATTGGCCTTATACACGGGAAAGATATAATCGGTGACAAATTCTTTTTTCATATCTTCGATAAATACCTTTGATGCACCGATTTTTAATGCCTTTTGTTCTGCCGCCTCAAAATCTTCCTCCTGGCCGATATTGGCCATATAGGCGAATACTTCATAGCCTTGTTCCAATAGCCATTTTAATATAACAGAGGTATCAAGCCCTCCTGAATAGGCAAGAACAACTTTTCCTTTTGACATTGGGTCTCCTTTATTTTCTTAAATTCCAATTGATTTTAAATGTCATGGCCTATTAATGAAGAAAAACATTGAAATAGTCAACAAGAAATGGGGTTGACAAAAAGCAAGTCCCTGTTCTATTTATTCAAATATGGTCAACGGAATATAGTGCAGTTTTGGCTATCACTTCGTTCGGATGAACATTATATCAGGAAAAGTAATGAATTTTAATAAAGAACAATTATTGGAGTTGCTGGCGCAAATAGCTCCTAACCGTTATCTTCAGGCTTTATTGATTATCCTCTTGTTTTTGGGCCTGGCAAAGATCATTGATGTGATCATCACCCGTGTAATTCAAAGATGGATAGAAAAGACCCGGCTCAAAATAGACGATCAGATACTTGAAATTTTTCACAAACCCGTCTTTTTAAGTATCATACTCTTTGGCCTTGCCCTGGCCACTGAAAGACTGGAGTTTAAAGAGATCATAAACTTCATAACCCTGGGTGGCCTGAAAACCGTGGCCATATTTTTCTGGGCAGCGGCTGCAGCACGATTTTTTAAACTTTTACTCAATCTTTTGAGCCACGACGAAAGCCGGTTTAAATTGATACAGGACAGGACCCTGCCGTTGTTCAGCAATCTGTTGATCCTCCTGGTAACAGGGCTGTCTATTTATATTATTTTTCTGGTCTGGAATATCGATCTGACAGCCTGGGTAGCTTCTGCCGGTATAATAGGTCTTGCCATTTCCTTTGCCGCAAAAGATACTTTGGCTAATTTGTTTTCAGGTGTATTTATCATGGCTGATGCACCTTATAAAATCGGGGATTTTATTGTTCTTGATTCAGGCGAGCGGGGGGCGGTGACGAACATTGGTATTCGCAGTACACGTCTTTTAACCCGTGATGATGTGGAGGTCACAGTGCCCAATTCAATCATGGGGAATACCAAAATTATCAATGAAGCCGGCGGCAGGCATGAAAAATTCCGCATCCGTGTCAAGGTGGGAGTCGCCTATGGATCAGACATTGATAAGGTTCATAAAATTTTGCTTGATGTGACAACAAATTTTCCGGATGTCTGCAAAAGCCCTGAGCCGCGTGTGCGGTTCCGTGTCTTTGGAGAATCAAGCCTTGATCATGAATTATTATGCTGGGTAAACAAACCGGTGTTGCGAGGCAAAATACTGCATCTTCTTAATACTGCTGTTTATAAACGATTTGGGCAGGAAGGAATTGAAATACCATTTCCACAACGGGATGTGCATATTCGGTCAGAATCGGTAAAAAGTGAAAACATTTAAACTATTAAAATAAGGGCGTATGTCCGGGAGGCGTATTTATCCCGACAACCCACCTTATTCAATCTTTGGAAATTTCATGATTGGCAGCAGGGTAACAATAGGTATGAAGGCGGAATAAAAAAGAACATTTTCAAGGCCGTAAATGTCGGCAAGTTTTCCCACCAGAGGCGAGAAGAGGCCACCAAGGCCATAGGCAAACCCCATCATGAGGCTGGATACCATGGATCTGGATCTTGGAGCTAATTTCTGTGCCATTACCACACCAAGGGGAAGGGATGCCAGAACAGTAAATCCGGCAAGAAACGATCCAAGATAAACAAAAGATCCAGGAAGATAGAGATATAGTAAAAGGGCAGGGGCCATAAAGGCATGGGAAATAAAAAAGATTTTTTTAGAGTCTGTCCTGTCCGCCAGCCACCCGGCCAAAAGACCACTAAAGGTACCTGCCATAATAAAAATGGAAAAAATAAATCCCACAGTAACAAGGTCATGACCTTTATCTGCCAGATAAATAGGCATAAAGGTCATAAAGGTTTGCCCGGTAACTGCCCGAAGAACCATTACGATCCAGATCAGGAAAATGGATTTGTATACCTTTCCAAGAGTCTCTTTAATGGAGCCTATAAACCCTAGGTGAGAAAGATTCTCACTGATTGGAATCGGCAAATATTTGATACAGAAAAAAAATGCAATGGCACCTAAAATTACAGTATACGGCATTCGTTCAAGCCCGAATTGGGTCACATACCAGGTGATAAATACCGGACCGACGGCAAAGGCAAGGGTTCCACCGGTATTGAAAATCGAAAGTGAAAATCCAGATCGGTTGCCTGAATATAAGGGTACCATTCCGGTTGTGGAGGGGTGAAACATGGATGATCCAATGGAACCAAGACAAAGAACGATGAGCAACATCCAGAAATTGGGCGCAATTCCTGAAAAAGGAATAAAGAAAAATGCAAAAAAAAGACCTGAAAGGACGAAACCTCTGGTTTCATAGCGGTCTGCAAGATAGCCTGTGACCGGTTGTACAATAAAGGAAAGAAACCGTACCATTCCTGTTATCAATCCAACCTGGGCAAGGGTTAAACTAAGCTTGTCAACAAAAGCAGGTAACAAGGGCGTAAAAAAAGAGGAATAAAAATCACCGGTAAAATGAATCAGGGTTAAAACAAAAATTATTCGGTAATTAATCGTGTTTTCCTTAGGATCAGATGGGCCCATGGTAATTAATTTTTCATGCTGTGGATGGGCGCTGGAATTCGGCCGCCATGGTTAACAAACTGATCACAAAGGGTAGAGTTGGGTACATTCATAACTTTAGCTTTACCCAGAAGACCGCCAAAATAAACTTTTTCACCTGCTTTTTTGCCGGGAACAGGGATCAGCCTGGTGGCGGTGGTCTTTGAATTGATCATGCCAATGGCCATTTCATCTGCAATCATACCGGCAAGACATTCAATCGTAATATCGCCCGGGATGGGTACCATATCAAGGCCGACGGAGCAGACTGCGGTCATGGACTCCAGCTTTTCAATGGATAGAAATCCTTTGTCTGCAGCATTGGCAATATTCAGATCTTCACTGACAGGGATAAATGCACCGCTTAACCCGCCCACATGGGAACTTGCAAAGGCACCGCCTTTTTTAACGGCATCATTTAGCATTGCAAGGGCTGCAGTAGAACCCGGAACTCCGATATTTGTCAGTCCCAATGCCTGGAAGATTTCACCAATGGAATCCCCTACCGTTGGAGTGGGGGCCAAAGACAGATCCACCACCCCAAATTTAATACCGATGTTTTTGGCTACTTCCCGTCCAATCAGCTCCCCGACCCGGGTTACCTTGCAGGCGGTTTTTTTGATAATCTCAGCAATATTTCCAAGGGTAAGATCCGGGTGCTGTTCAAGGTTTCTTTCAATGGCTCTTTTGACGACACCGGGTCCTGACACCCCCACATTAATGACGGCATCTGCAACCCCGACACCCAGATAGGCACCAGCCATAAACGGCATGTCCTGGGGGATATTGGAAAATACACACAGCTTTGCACAGGCAAGGCCGTCTTCATTGGAAGTGAGGGCAGCGGCTTTTTTTATGGCATGGGCCATCGCAAGCACCGCATCCATATTAATCCCCGCATTTGTGGTGGCCACATTAACGGATGCACAGACTCTCTGGGTCTGGGCAAGTGCCTGTGGTAAGGCATCAATAAGGGCCTGGTCTCCCGGGGCAATTCCCTTTTCCACAAGAGCTGAAAATCCACCGATAAAATCAATATCAACCTGCTTTGCAATATCATTGAGTTCATGGGCGATTTCAACCATCTGATCCGATGAGAAACAGGCCCCGACAAGAGCGATGGGACTTACGGAAATACGTTTGTTCACAACTTTAATTCCATATTTTCCACCAACACCATCACAAATACTCACCAGGTTTTCTGCATGTTTTATGATTTTTGTCCGGATATTTTTTTTAAATCTTTCAAGATCGTGACTGATACAGTCAAACAGGCTGATACCAAGAGTTACGGCACGAACGTCAAGATTTTCGTTTTTTACCATTTCTATGGTGGATAGAATTTCATGATCGTCAAACATTAAATTTTCCCTATATTAGATTTTATTAATCGCATCAAAGATGTTTTTATGCTGAATCCGGATATCCAGATCAAGTTCTCCGGCTTTTTGCTTTAATGCATCAAACAACAGCCTTGTATCAATATCAGGTGTAATAAATACCTGGTAGGACATGATATTGGCGTTTGGATCTTTCCCACCCTTGAAAACCGCTTTCAGGTTTTCAATATTGGCATTATACCGGGCAATAATTTTGGAAAATCTTGCCACAAGACCTTTTTGATCCGGTCCGATGGTGGTTATTAAAAAGGTTTCACCTTTGATCGTTTCTTCGCGGGTTTCAGGATCTTTGATGGTATTGATATGAATTGTGAGTCCGGAGGTTTTTGTTTTGCTGTTAAGTGTTTGAGCAAGGGTTTTTATACCCATTCCCTGTGGAGGGACAACAATAAAAAAGCCGGCAAATTGTTTTTGCAGGATCATCTGGTTTGCATTTTCAAGGTTGCAGCCAAGTTCATATAAAATGTTTGAAATCCGAGAAATAATACCTGGTTTGTCCTTTCCAAGGACAGTAATAATAAATTTATTCATTTGTAAACCCTTGTAT
>JAHOYS010000141.1 GCA_019038815.1 Desulfobacterales bacterium
ACGGATAGCCTGATAAGTCCGTCATCAATACCGGCTTTCAACCGCTCTTCCGGTGTCAGGTGTTCATGGGTGATGGTGGAAGGATGCATGCAGATGGTCCTGCTGGTGCCAAAGGTAACGGCATGAACAATCAGTTTCAGGCTGTTCATGGCCTTTGCCGCTTCATCAACACCGCCTTTGACTACAAAGGACATTAAGCCGCCATGCCCGCTCATCTGTCGGCAGGCAAGTTCATGCCGGGGATGATCTGAAAGTCCTGAATAATTCACATGAGCAATCTTGGGATGATCCTTCAGGTATCGGGCCACCGCCATTGTATTTGCACTGTGTTTTTCCATCCTCATGGGCAGGGTTTCCAGATACTGAAGTGCCATCCAGGCCTCCATGGGCTGCATGATGGCACCGATGAACTCAGTCGTATTCCACCTTATATCTTCAATGAGTCCTTCGGGCCCGACAACAGCTCCGCCAAGCATGGTACCGTTTCCGGCCAGAAATTTTGAAATTGACAGCAGCACAAAGTCAGCCCCCAGATCCATGGGACGCTGAAGTGCTGCCGTAGCAGTGGTATTATCCACAAGAACCGGAACCCCTTTTGCGTGTGCTGCATCAGACACAGCCTTGATATCGGTAATAAACAGGCAGGGGTTGCTGGGGGTCTCTATCCAGACAAGTTTTGTTTTCTCATCCATTTCTTTAGCCCATGAATCAGGGTCGGAAGGGTCCTGAACAAATCTGCAATCAATATGACAGCGGTTGGGAAAAATATCAGTGGCCTGTTTATAGCCTTCGCCAAAAATATTGAGGGAGGTAACCACATTATCACCTGGACGGGCCATGGTAAAAATCAATTCAAAAAGAGCCTGGGAACCGGACCCTGCTGTGATGCATGCCTGCCCGCCCTCCAGGGATGCCAGCCGTTCCTCTAAAACCGTATTGGTCGGAGTTCTGGTTCTTCCATAAACCGGGCAGGGAATTTTATCAAAGGTTTCATAGGGATAGGTGACTGACTGAATCAGGGGAGGGGTGAACGATCTGAAGTCATTCTGGTTCTGGCAGGGATGAAATCCTGAATGCAGAGATTTTGTTTCCATGCCTTTAGCTGTATCATCTCTTATATGCTTTGGTGCTAAAGGATCATATTTCCAGGGGTCTCTTAAAAAAAAGCGCTTGTCATCTGCCATAATATCCCATCCTTATAAAAAATATTTTTTTGGATCTTATTTACTGTCAATCCAGTCCTGTTCTCGTTTTACAATTGCTTTTATCTTTGCCTGTACATCTTCGGGTAAGGGTTCACCTTTATGCTTTTTCAAAATTTCATCCACAACTTTGGCAGCTTTCTGCTCCATGGTCAATTTCCCTTTTTTCTCCCACATGGAATAAGACCCTTTGTCAAATAATTTTGAATAAAAAGGTTCTTTATAATGTCTCAGGGTATGGGGATGAGATAGATAGGTCCCGGTGGGACCCTGTTCTTCAATGACATCCAGGGCCAGAGTTTCATCATCAACCGTAACCCCTTTTGTGGCAGCGCGCAGGAATCCAATGGTTTCATTGGCCATCACTAAAAGCTGTAAAGATCCCTGCAATCCTGCATCCATAAAACCGACATCATGAACAATATTGGCACCATGGAGAAGTGCCGTCGTAAGGCTGATGGTCATCTCTATGGCACACTGGTGATCAAGGGTCTTTGAGTCAGTGGAACCGCCAAGGCCGAATACCGGAAGATTGTAATACCGCCCCATGGATGTGGCCACCCCCTGTTCATCCGCCAATACATAGTTGCCCACCATGGTCTGAAGATTATATGGTCCGCCGTTCCACCCCGGTACGGCAATGGGCGCACCCTTTTTCACTAGCTGGGACAGAACTATACCAAGCATGATGCCGGCATTCATGGAAGCCATGCATCCGGCTGTGGTTGCCGGAGAATTTACCCCGCCTGCATTCAGGGGAATCCAGAGCTGGGGCAGGCCTTTTTCGGCAAGGTAGATGCATTTTTGAATGGCCTCTTCATTGATGACCATGCCCGATGTGACGTTGATATAACAGGTGGCAAAGGGATGTCTTTTAAATTCTTCCACACCGCCGGCAACAGCTTCACACATTTCAACGGCAGCCCTGCATCCTTCAAAATCAGGAGACACAAAAACAATGGGTTTAGTGGTATTGTTCAGCATCACCTCCATCTGATATCGGTCATAGATACTCTGATGAACATCCCTGGGCAGGACAAGGGACATAAGAAAGTCAATCTCGGGTAATGCATCCATTACCCTTGCCGCATTTATGACATCCTGCAGGATCGGATCTCTTCTTTTGCCGGTATTATGATCCAGGATATTCAGGCAGTCCGACCCGCCGCCATAATAAGTGTTATAACCCCATGCCCGTATGGCAGCATTCTTGTTCCGGTCATATAATGTTATCCGTTCAGGGGCAGTGGACAATGCACTGGTCACCATATGTTCCGGCATTCTCACCCGTATCCCATCTGCTGTGGCGCCGCCGTCAATGAGTATATCTCTGGCCTTTTCATCATGAACATCAACGCCGGTCCTTTCGAGAATTTCCAGGGTTGCCATGTGAATCTTTTTGCATTCCTGTTCACCCATCCGAGCGTATTTAGCACTATTCATGCTGACATCGTGTGTTGAAATCATAATATCTCCATACTCACTTATTAATTTCCAATAAAAAATATTTATAAGACTTACATTTTCAAAAGTCAATTCTATAACCAGCAGCGATTAAGGTATTAATAAAACCATATGGAAAGAAACAAAATTTGACAAGTTTATCATTTTTTTAAATGTATAAAAAATATTGATAGGTTTTGTTACATTTTCCTTGACTATCATCCAAACCCATGCCATTTAGACAATGAGACAAAATAATAGATTTTAATTGAATGAGAAAAATAAATTTATCAAGGAGATTACCATGAATTTAATGGGTTTACAGGGCGGGCAGTATCGCCCTCTGTCACCAGAACAGGTTGAGACATTACATGAAGCCTCCCTGAAAATTCTTGAAAAGACAGGGATGACCTATGAACAGGGTCTGGAAGATACCGTTAAACTGCTTGAAGACAACGGAGCTGCCATTGACAGGGATAGAAATAATATCACATTTCCAAGAGATATGATTATGGAACAGGTGGCAAAAACGCCTGAAAAAATTGTTCTTTATGGCCAGGATCCAAAAAACGATCTGCATCTGACCGAAGATCGAGTACACCTGGGAACCGGTGGTGCTGCCATCAAGATTCTGGACCCGGAAACCGGCAGCGTCAGGCCCACAACGCTTAAGGATCTCTATGATGTATCACGCCTTGTGGATCAACTGGACAATATCCATTTTCTGGTTAAGCCCTGCGTTGCAACGGATATTGCTGTAGAAGACTATAATGTCAATTGGTTTTATACCTGCCTTTGTGCATCTTCAAAACATATCATGTCCGGGGTGAATGATGAAAAAGGTCTGCACGATGTTATTGAAATGGCATCCATGATTGCCGGAGGTCTGGACAAGCTTGTGGAAAGACCCTTTATTTCAACGATTACCTGTTTTGCCATCAGCCCGTTAAAACTGTGTACCCAGTCTACCCTTATCATGCAGGAAGCAAACCGGTTCCGTATCCCGGTTGCGCTTTCCAGTGCACCCATGGCTGGCTCCACATCTCCTTTGACCATGGCAGGTACACTGGCCCAGCTTCATGCGGAACAGCTTGCCGGGATTACCATCTGCCAGTTGACCAAAGCAGGAGCACCTTTGCTTTACGGCGGCATCCCGGGTATGGCAAATCTTAATACCATGGGATATTCAGGTGGTGCTGTGGAATTCGGCATGATGAATGCCGCTATCCACCAATTGTCAAAACACATAAAAGTACCTAATTATAATTCATCCGGGCTTTCCGATTCCAAAGTTCCGGATGCACAGGCAGGATATGAAAAAGCCTTTACTTCGCTGCTTGCATCCATGGGCGGATCCAATTATATTCACCACAGTGCCGGCATGCTTGAATCCATGCTCACCATAGCCCATGAGCAATTTGTGATTGATGATGAAATTATCGGAAACTGCTGCAAGGTTCTCAAAGGCATTGACTGCGATGCAGAACACCTTGCCCTGGAAGTGATCGACTCTGTAGGACCCGGAGGCAATTTTATGACCACTGCCCATACAATGACCCATTTGAGAACTGAATACTATAACAGCAACGGCGTAACCGACCGGAAAAGCCGGGAAAAGTGGGAAGAAGACGGCAGTCTTGATGCCAGGCAAAGGGCACTTGATATAGCCAGAAAACTGCTGGCCAATCCAAAACCGTCCTATATCCCGAAAGAGATTGATAAGGCCATAAGAGAAAAATTTAACATATTGCTGGAGATTCATGAAAAATAATGACACCACATTAAATTTTATCTTGGAAACTAAATGGGATACGTTGCCGGAAAATATTCAACACCAGGCAAAACGGTGCCTGCTGGATACCTTGGGTGCACTGATAGCAGGGCACAACACGCCTGTCGCAGATCTGATGAATGGCTTTGCTAACGAACAATTTCAAGGCGATGACGCCACCATACTTGTCCGGGGCAGTAAAGTCTCGGCAGCAGGAGCCGCTCTTGTCAACGGGTTTGCCAATAATGCCCTGGATATTGATGACGGCTATAGAAATGTAAAAGGTCATCCCGGTGCCTGCATTCTTCCTGTCATTCTGGCAGCAGGAGAAATGGGTGCCGATATCACGGGACAAAAGTTTTTAACCGCCTTGGTTGTCGGTTATGAAGTAGCTATCCGGGCCGGGGTGATCCGGCATGCAACATATGAGACCTATCATTCTTCAGGCAGCTGGGGTGCCATTGGAGGGGCTGCGGCTGCAGGAAAACTTTTAGGACTTTCCCGGGAAAAACTTTGTCACGCCCTGGGTGCTGCTGAATATCATGCCCCCTTGGCCCCCATGATGAAATGCATTGAACTGCCGGGTATGGGGAAAGACAGCATCGGGTGGGGATGTATGGTGGCCATGATGTCAGTCATTATGGCTGACAAGGGATTTACCGGGATCAATCCAATTTTTGATGATTCTCCTGAAGCGGAATGGATTCACTCTTTAGGCAGGGTCTTTGAAATCATGAATCTGTATTTTAAACCCTATGCAGCGTGCCGGTGGGCCCAGCCCGGAGTGGATGGTGCCTTAAAACTCATGACAGAAAACAGTCTTGACTCTGAAGATATAAAACAGATCAAGGTCTTTACATTTAAAGAATCAGCCGCCTTAAGTACAGATTATCCTCAAAATACAGAAGAAGCGCAGTACAACATTGCTTTTCCCATTGCTGCGGCCCTTTTAGACGGAGAGGTCGGCCCGGCCCAGGTGCTTGCTCCAAGACTTTTTGAAAAAGATATCCTTCAGTTGATGGATAAAATACAGATCATTGCGCAAAAACGGTTCCAGAAAGAATTCCCGGCCAGGGCTGAATCTGAAGTTGAAATCATAACCACAAAAGGAAACGTATTTTCTTCAGGCGTGATGTCGGCAAGATGGGATCCCCATAATACACTACCTACAGACCTGGAACTTACAAACAAGTTTTTATGGTTGACATCTCCTGTGTTGGGGAAAAGTCAGGCAAAATCTCTGGTAAGCTTGATCTGGGATTTTGATAGAGAAGAAACACTGGATAAGATAATTAATTTGTGTATTATTCATAAATAACACAGATAATGAGGGCTTTATGCTGATTGAAAAATTTTTCTCAAAAAATTCAGATAATATTTCTATAGGGATTGCCAACATCAATCCAAAAACCAAAAATCTGGAAGAAAATAAAAATAGCATTATTAAAGCTTTAAACCTGTTCTCTGAAAAAAAGGCAAATCTTGTAATCTTCCCTGAATATTGCCTTTCCGGATATTTCTGGGAAAATGAAAAAGAATGCAGGTCCTATATGGAAAATTCCTGCCTGGATCATTTGACAGACTGGCTTGATGAGATTGTTCAGTCATATATAAACCAGACCCTGCAGTATATTGTTTTTAACGGTCTGATAAAAAACAGAGAAGCTACGAATAAATTTTTCAACATCAGCCTTGTTCTGGACCAGAGCGGCAACTATTTTGATAAAGACAAAACCTATAAAAAAACCTTTCTGCCCAGGCTTGAAAAAAAATATATCTCTTCAGGTATAAATGATACATTGGTTCTGGAAACAGCATGGGGAAAATTTGGATTCCTGACCTGCTGGGATATCGCTTTTCCTCAGCTTGCCCAGACGCTTGTTAAAATGGAACAAGTAGATGCGCTCATTGTCAATGCTGCCTGGAGAAAACAAGGGGAAAGAGAGTATAAAGGGCTTAATATAAAAGAGAGGGTATACTATAAATTTCT
>JAHOYS010000324.1 GCA_019038815.1 Desulfobacterales bacterium
CCTGAGAGGCGCAAAGCGGTTTTATTATTATCCAGCGCCATCTTAAGGGCTTTTGAAGACCCTACAATGATCACCAGATTTTTCCCCCGTGTCATGGCCGTGTATAAAAGATTTCTTTGCAGCAGGGGAAAGTGGGCGGTTGTCAGTGCAACAATGACAGCTGCATACTCACTGCCCTGGGATTTATGAACGGATATGGTATATGCCAGGGTGAGTTCATCAAGGTCCAGAATATCATATTCAACAATGCGGCCGTCATAATCCACCAGAATCTTGTTTTTGGATTTTATCACCTCGTGAACAACACCGATATCCCCGTTAAATACATCTTTTTCATAATTATTTTTCAGATGCATGACCTTGTCATTGGGTTTAAATATGACTCCCCCGGCCTCTATACCGCCCTTGGATTGATTTAATACCCTTTGAAGCTGCTGGTTCAGATTAATGGTACCGGCCTCCCCCCGATGCATGGGCGTTAAGACCTGTATTTCATCAATGTGAGGAAATGCTTTGGGCACCCGTTTTGAACAAAGTTCGAGGATGGTTTCCACCACTTTTTCAGATTCCCGGTTCTCAATAAAATAAAACTCTGACAATTCACCCGATTCAGCCTTCTGAAAATCAGGCATCTCTCCGTTCCGGATACTGTGGGCATACATGATAATAGGGCTTTCCTTGGCCTGCCTGAATATGTTTGTTAAAGAGAAAACCTTTATGCGGCCGGATTCAATAATATCAGACAAGACATTGCCGGGGCCCACAGAAGGAAGCTGAAATGTATCGCCTACAAGTATCAGGCCTGCACTTACCGGCATGGCTTCAACAAGCCGGTACATGAGCTGCGTATCAACCATTGAGGCTTCATCCACAACCAGCACATCCAATTCAAGGGGATTGGCGAAATTTCTCTCAAATGTCTGGTTTTCATAATCAAATCCCAAAAGCTTGTGCAGGGTAAAGGCCTTTTTTCCTGTTACCTCGGAAAGACGTCTGGCGGCTCTGCCTGTGGGGGCACTCAACACCACCTTTAAATCCTGCCATTTGTAGACTGCACACAATGCCCGTATCAGGGTTGTTTTTCCAGTTCCCGGACCCCCTGTGATCACAACAATTTTTTCATGTAACACATTATTGACAACACTCAATTGCTCTGTGGATAATTTTATGGCAAGCTTTATCAGCACTTTTTCAAGGATTTGATCTTGGTTGATTTGATGAGAAATTACAGGCATGGATAAAACAGCTTTCATCTTTGATGCAATACCTGATTCAGCCCTGTAAAGTCTTGAAAGATAAATTTTTATATCATCTTCATCCGGTTCAGCCCTCAGTTCATCCAAATCAATCAATGCGTCTATTGCCTGCTCAAACTTATCCGGGTCCACACCTGATGTTTTTGAACTCGATTTGAGCAATTCTTTTTTTAATGTATAAACATGCCCCTCCTTTTCAGATAATAAAATCGTGTAGACCAGACAGGCCTGAAGACGGTTTTCATCATCTTTTTCACCCCCTGCTTTCATGGCAATCATGTCTGCTATGGCAAACCCGATTCCGGGAAGATCCTTTGCAATGGCATAAGGATTCTGCTGCAAAACACTCAGGGTTTCAGAACCATAGATTTGAAGAATAGTGGCGGCATGGTACACACCCACATCATTTTCCTGAAGAAACTGCATGACCCTTCTGACGGCATGGTGCTTGTTCCAGGCCTGCTCAATGAGTTCTTTTTTGACTTCTCCGATTCCGTAAATTTCTTTTAATTTTTCAGGTTCATTTTCAATGATATCAAGGGTTCTTTCTTCAAACTGATCCACTATTTTATCGGCCAGTGACTTACCGATTCCTTTAATCATACCCGACCCGAGATATTTACGAATCCCTGCAACTGTAGCAGGCAAAACAACCTTATAAATTTCTGCTTTAAACTGATCTCCATATTTGGGGTGCGCGGTCCATTTTCCTGAAACCTCAAGGCTTTCTCCTTCAAACACCCCGGCAAGATGACCTACAACGGTGACAGGGTCACTGATTTTAGCGATCCGAAGTTTGGCTACCGTATAATGGTTGTCCGGATTCTGATAGGTGAGTCTTTCTAAAATGCCTTTGATGGTGATCATTTAACGCTTCACATTATCAATGATCCAGCA
The DNA here is from genome assembly GCA_019038815.1 of Desulfobacterales bacterium. GTDB lineage: Bacteria > Desulfobacterota > Desulfobacteria > Desulfobacterales > Desulfobacteraceae > Desulfobacula. Next base: position 2,154 of record JAHOYS010000324.1, read on the forward strand.
GGCAGCTTCATAGAGATCAGAAGCAATATAATCAGGCGTGATGCCCTTTTCAACAAGCCGGTGCTGTGCTGTTGATCCATTACCGGTTTTGACCAGCAAAGATTTCGCGCATCCTGCATTGCGTGCGCATTCAATATCTGTTGCACTGTCCCCTACCATGCAGGATTGTGCAAGGTCAATCCCATATTTTTTCCGGGCATCAAGAATAAGTCCCGGTTCTGGTTTTCTACAGGAGCAGTTGTCCTCCGGGGTATGGGGGCAGAAAAAAATATCTTTGATATCTCCACCCGCCTTTTTAACACCATCTTTCATTTTTTTAAAAATAGCATCCAGTGCTTTTCGGGTGGCCATCTTTCTGCCGATCAAAGACTGGTTGGTGATCACAATGATATGAAAACCATTTTTACAAAGAAGAGCAATCGCCTCAGGGCTTTTGGGAACAAACTCAAACTCTGATTCGGTTTTTATATATTCGGAAGAGTCTATATTGATGACTCCGTCCCGATCCAGAAAAACGATATATTCCATGGTTTCTTTTCTTTATTCTGCAACAGCAAAGGCACTGGCAAAACCTTGTGTCATGATTTTTTCACTGAACCTTATGGCATCCTTCAAATTGGTAAACCTGCCGATTCTCACCCGGTAAAATGTCCCCCTGTCATCCGTAAAAGTAGTAATATGGGCATTTTGATAAGTTTTTGATAATTTATACCGGTATTTTTCTGCATTGGCCTTGACCTGGAATGCCCCCACCTGGACAGTGAGGTTGCCTTTCCAGTAATCAACGGGCTTAAAGGCAACAGGATCTTTTGTTTTCTTGGAATAGGATGTGGCCCTTCCAAGAGCGGTCAGCTTTACTTTTGCTGTTCCAGAGCCTGCGATCCCGATACGTTTTGCCCCTGTGTAAGAAAGGTCAACGATTCTTCCATAGATAAACGGTCCCCGATCATTGATCCTCACTACAATTTTTCGATTATTTTCAAGATTATGAATACTGACCCAGGTGTTCATCGGCAATGTTTTATGGGCAGCTGTCATGGCATGCATGTTATAAATTTCACCATTGGAAGTTTTTCTTCCATGAAATTTTCTGCCGTACCAGGATGCAATTCCGGTCTGGACAAATCCGGCAGCACTGGCAATCGGGGTATATTGAACCCCTTTTATTTTATAGGGTCTCTGGGTAGCAGGAGTTTTTTGTCCGGTGGATGATGGTGGGCCTGTTTTATATGTTGATGATTTTGAAGGCGGGATATGGGCTTTCTTATATGAGGTATCAATAGTGCTTGCACAACCGAAAAGGGCTAATGAAAACAAGATCACGATCTGGGTTTTGAACATACAAAGATTACTCCATAATATCTAACATTATCAGTCAAGCGCTAATTCTAATACATCTTTCATTTTATCAACAAAATAAAAATCAATGGAACCTCTTATATAATCCGGCACATCCTCCATATCTTTTTGATTCCATAACGGCAGGATAACCTTCTTGATTCCCGCCCTGTGTGCTGCAATAACCTTTTCCTTTATCCCGCCCACCGGCAGGACCTCTCCTCTAAGCGTAATCTCTCCACTCATTGCCAGGCGCTTTTTCACAAGCCTTCCTGTCATCAAGGAGGCAAGACAAGTCAACATAGCCACACCTGCGGAAGGACCATCCTTGGGGATAGAGCCTTCAGGTACATGGATATGAAGGTCATGACTACTGAAAAAGGATTCATCCACTTTTAATTTTTTTGCGTTGGCCCTGATAAAACTTAAGGCCGTGCTGGCAGATTCCTTCATAACATCCCCAAGCTGTCCTGTTAAGGTAAGTCCTTTTCCGCCTTTCATGGACACAGCCTCAATAAAAAGGATCTCTCCTCCATAGGGTGTCCAGGCAAGCCCCACAACGACTCCGGGATTCTCTATCCTCAAAACCAGGTCCGGCATATTGATTGCCGGCCCCAGATATTCATGCAGATCTTTTTGTCCCACAACCAGGTTTTTGGATTTTTCTTCAGCAATCTTGCTTGCAACACCCCTGCACACAGATCCTATATGTCTCTCCAGGTTTCTTAATCCGGATTCCCTTGTATATCCTGAAATAATCTTTTTAACCGCACCGGGCGTAATTTTAATCTGAGTTGCATTAAGACCATTGGCTTCCCTTTGCCTGGGAAGCAGATATCGCGTAGAAATTTTTAATTTTTCTTCTTCCGTATAACCGCTCAGTTCCAGAATTTCTATCCTGTCCCGCAGGGGTGCCGGGATTGTATGAAGTACATTTGCCGTGGTTAAAAACATAACATCGGAAAGATCAAAAGACACATTCAGGTAGTGATCTGAAAACGAGAAGTTCTGCTCAGGGTCCAATACCTCCAGAAGGGCGGAAGAAGGATCACCATGATAGGATGAATCCATCTTGTCTATTTCATCCAGCATGAACACGGGATTTTTTGTGCCGGCTTTTCTCAAATGCTGAATAATCCTTCCCGGAAGTGCACCCACATAGGTCCTTCTATGTCCCCTGATTTCAGCTTCATCGCGAACCCCGCCCAGGGAAATTCTGACAAACTGTCTGCCCAGGGCTCTTGCAATAGATCTGCCAAGGGATGTTTTTCCGGTTCCCGGAGGACCTGCAAAACAGAGAATCGGACCTTTGGAGTCATTTTTCAATTTTCGAACGGCCAGATATTCAAGAATTCTTTTTTTGGGTTTTTCAAGGCCATAATGATCATGGTTCAGTATTCTTCTTGCCTCTTTAATATCAAGATTGTCTTTAGATCTCTCATTCCAGGGTAATGATGTCAGCCAATCCATATAGGTTGAGGCCACTACATATTCAGAAGATGACGGGTGCATTCTTGACAGGCGCAGCAATTCCCGTTCCGCTTCTTTTTGTGCTTCTTGCGGCAACCTCTTTTCTTCAATTACAGCCTGATATTCTTTTATCTCAACACTTTTGTCTTCTGTTTCACCCAGTTCTTCCTTTATGGCTTTCAGCTGCTGGCGAAGATAATATTCCCGCTGCTGCTTATCCATATCTTCTTTTACCTGGCTCTGAATTTTAGAACCCATTTCAAGGATCTCCAATTGATCATTGACCAGCCGGGTCACTTTTTTCAAGCGTTTATTGACATCCAAAAGCTCGATAACTTGCTGCTTTTCTTTGACAGGAGCATTGATGGTGGAGGCCACCATATCCGCAAGAACCTTGGGTTCCTGCAATGATTTGATCATATGACCCATTTCTGAGGGAAGTCCCGGAGACAGCTCTACAATTTTCTCATACTGATCAATAATATTGACCATCAAAGCTCTGTTTTCTTTATTTCTACCGGCATTTTTGCTTTCCATGACACCAATTTTGGCCTGCATATACTTTTTGTTCTGAAGGAACTTTATGATCCTGAAACGGCTTAAGCCCTGTATTAAAAGCTGAGCTTTATCATCTTCCATTTTGGACATTTTTAAAATAACAGCCACTGTACCGATCCGATAAAGATCGTCTGCCGTATGTCTGGAATCAATATCAGACCGTTTGGATAAAAGCAGTCCCAGCATCCGGTTTCCAGACATGGCATCGTCAATCAGCTCGACCGCTTCATTTTGGATCAATACCAGAGGCAGCACCATCTTAGGGAAAAGATTGGTGTCAACAATGGGAAGAATGGGAATGATGTCCGGGATGTTATCTGATGTTATATTGCGTGAAGAAGCCTTGAGATCATCCATTATAGTCTGGTTCCTTTTGGAATCTATGGCTAAATGAAATCCAGGGAAACATTTTGTTTGGTCTTAATATTTTTACTGAACAGTTTTCCCAAAGTAAGCTCCAAAAATCCATTTAAAAATGTGGCGGATACTTTTTCAACATCAATAATATTTGGCAGATACAGAACTCGCTCAAACTGTCCGAATTGTATTTCTGCAAGCCTGTATGTAGCTGTCCGGTCTGGATGACTGCTTTGCCTGCTTCCTGACATCTTGACGGCTTTATTACTCACTTCAATAACAATATCTTCTTTTCTTACACCTGCTATTTCAGCCTGGATAATAATCTCACTTCTTGTTTCAAATATATCCATCTGGGGTTTCCATACCTGTTTTGAAAAACAAAACATGGGATTGACAGAATGAAACATCTCTTCAAAAGATTTTTCTTCAGAAGATTGTGTTTCAAGATTATCTCCAAACCGAATTTCTATGTGTTTCATATAAAACTCCTGATGATGCTGTTAAATCGATCATCTAATGATCC
>JAHOYS010000125.1 GCA_019038815.1 Desulfobacterales bacterium
GTGGAAAACCGGAAGGGAGAGCATAAAGACAGGCTTGATGATCTGAAAAAACAAGGGTATGCCAGGGTCAGGGTTGATGGTGTGGTACAGAACCTTGAAAATGTTCAGGCTCTTGCTAAAAATAAAAAGCATTATATAGAAGTTGTGGTGGACCGCCTGAAGGTTAAAAATGATAAAAAGTTTGAAAAGCGCCTGACCGATTCTGTGGAAAGTGCGCTGAAACTGGGAAGCGGGCAGATTATTGTCCATTATCTGGGCAGAGAAGATCTGAAAATGAGTGAAGAGCGGTCCTGCTGCGGTATTGCATATCCGGAACTGATCCCGCAGATTTTTTCGTTTAATTCGCCCCTGGGCATGTGTCCGGACTGCAATGGTATTGGAACGCTGTTATCCATGGATGCAGACAAAATCGTACCGGACAAAGATTTAACTATCCGGCAGGGTGCTGTCATTCCGTGGAAGAATTATTTTATCAAGAAACCAAGATATAACAATGATAATTCCTGGGGTATGAGTCAGCTTAAGGCCATGGAACAACAATGGGGCATCAGCTTTGATACACCATGGAAAAAATTGCCCTCAAAAGATAAAAATCTTCTTTTGTACGGCTCCAAAAATAAAGAAATGACCGTAAACTGGAATTCAGCCAAGATTCAGGGAGAATTCACCAGAACCCATGAGGGGTTGATCCATACTCTGATGAGGCGATACAAGGCAACCCAGTCTGAAGGGCAGAAAAAATATTACTCTGCATTTATGACAGCCAGCACCTGCCCTGCCTGTCAAGGCAGGCGGCTGAAAAATGAAGTGCTGCATGTTCACATCAATAAAAAATCGATCATTGACGTGACGGCCATGACCGTCAGGGAAGCCTTTGATTTTGTCAATGGACTGAACCTGAGCGGAAATAAGAAGCTGATTGCCGAAGAACTGCTAAAGGAAATTTCAGATCGGCTTGGATTCCTGGTGAATGTTGGCCTGGACTATCTCTCCCTTGACAGGAGCGGGCCGACCCTTTCCGGCGGTGAATCCCAGAGAATCAGACTTGCCTCCCAGGTGGGTTCGGAACTCACAGGTGTACTATATATTCTGGATGAGCCTTCCATTGGCCTCCACCAAAAGGATAACATCAAACTTTTGAACACCCTTCATCATCTGAGGGATATCGGCAATACCCTGATCATTGTGGAACATGACCGGGAAACCATGGAAAAATCAGACTGGATCGTGGATATCGGCCCTGGGGCAGGGCACCTTGGCGGACAGATTGTGGCACAGGGCACACCGGATCAGATTAAAAAGAATCCGGCATCCATCACCGGTGAATTTTTAATCGGTAAAGAACGAATAGATATCCCGGAAAAAAGAAAAAGCCGGGGAAGTAAATGGATCACCATTGTCAAGGCATCTGAAAACAACCTGAAAAATATCACGGTAAAAATACCTCTGGGGCTCCTGGTGGCAGTCACTGGCGTGTCAGGGGCCGGAAAATCAACCCTTATTAATCAAATTCTTTATCCGGCCCTGGCAGTCAAACTTCATGATTCCAAGTTGAATGTAGGGAGGCATGATGAAATCAGGGGACTTTCCCATATGGACAAAATTATTAATATTGACCAGAAACCCATCGGCCGGACACCTCGAAGCAACCCTGCAACATACACAAAAGTGTTTGATCATATCCGGGATTTTTTTGCCATGCTGCCTGAATCAAAGGCCAGGGGATATAAAAAAGGGCGGTATTCTTTTAATGTCAAGGGAGGCAGGTGCGAGGCATGTAAAGGTGACGGTCATATTAAAGTGGAAATGCATTTTTTAGCCGATGTGTTTGTTCCCTGTGAAGTCTGTAATGGAAAGCGGTTTAACCGGGCAACCCTTGAAATTACCTATAAGGGTCATTCTATTTCAGATATTCTTGACCTGTCTGTCATGCAGGCAAAAAAGCTTTTTTCCCATCATCCGAAAATTACTCATATCCTGAATACATTAATGGATGTGGGCCTCTCGTACATCAAGCTCGGACAGGCAGCCACCACACTCTCAGGCGGGGAGGCCCAGAGAATCAAGCTTGCCCGGGAACTTGCAAAGAGGGATACCGGTGAAACCCTTTATATCCTTGATGAACCCACAACAGGACTCCACTTCAGGGATGTCAGACTCCTTTTAAAAGTCCTTTCACGCTTGATAAAGGCAGGCAATACAGTGATCATTATTGAACACAATCTGGATGTTATAAAAATGGCAGACTGGATTATTGATCTCGGGCCCGAAGGGGGCAGTAACGGGGGTGAAATTATTGCTCAAGGTTCTCCTGAAAAGATTGCAGAATTTTCCGGAAGCTATACCGGGCACTACTTAAAGAAAATATTGAACGGTGATGAAAAATAAGCGTGTTCCATGATTTTTTTAAAATGGGTGATTCGCCCGTATATTTATAGTCAGTATTTTTTCCAGAAATTCACAAAGAGAGGGACTTTCGGGGCAGATCAGGCGGTGTATATTCAAAAGCCCTATGAAAAAACCGGTAATTTTGTGAAAGACGGATTATTCAAACACCATGTCAAACAATTCCATGAATCATCCTGTTCGGTTGCATCCATTGTGTCCGTGGTGAATACTCTTCTTGAGAAAGATGGTTCTTTGAACAAACTTCCTGTCACCCAGCAGGATCTGCTTGAAAAGGTACAAACCGCTCACTGGAAAGAGCGGATGAGTGATACCGGCTATAAAGGACGAAGGGGTCTTCCCCTCCAGACGCTTGGCCGGGTTGTCAAAGCTTCTCTTGACGCTTACAATATTCCATATCAATCTGTTGAAACCATTCAGGCAACAGGTGATCCTTTAAAATCAGAAAGAGTCAAACACCTGCTGCTCAACAGGCTTGAACAATTTGAAACACAAGGCAATTGTCTGATCATTTCGCATTTTGACCAGGGAAGCTTTATACAGGATCTTCACATTCCCCATATTTCTCCTGTGGGCGGGTTTGACCCGGTCTCAGAAAAGGTGACCCTCCTTGATGTTGATACTACCCAGGCCGATCCCTATCAAGTTTCTTTTGATACTTTTTATAAAGGATTATCATACAATTACAATTTTATGTTCCGTCATTTCGGATATGCTGAAGGCGGCTATATTTTTATAAATGTTTAAATTTCATTGACTTTACACACAGCGCGTAATATTTTATACACAAATATGATTATAGTATGTTGTGAAATATTGGAGCTGAAATGAAAAATCCATTTACCTATAGCAATATTGTTACCGGTCCTTATTTTTGTAACAGAAAAAAAGAACAAGATGACCTGCTGGAATTTATCAGAGCATCACAAAATGTTTTGCTGTATTCCCATAGACGAACCGGCAAAAGTTCATTAATCAAACAGGTATTTCTCAATATCAAACATCAATCACCTGATATTGGAACACTGTATATTGATCTTTACGGCACGACATCTGAAAAAGAATTTATGACTCGGGTTTTTCAGCAATTGAATGTCCTGGAGACAAACACAGATAAGCTTTTAAACCTGTTAAAAAGCAGCATTAACAAATTTTCTTTTCAGATCAGCGTGGATCCGGCCACCAATTCACCGACCATTACGCCAGCGTTCAAATCAGCAGACGAGAGTTTGGTTCTTAAAAACCTCATGGAGCTGCTTGTAAAATTTTCCACAAAACGAAAAATCGTCATTGCTCTGGATGAGTTCCAGGAAGTTGGCAAATATGCCAATGCAGATTCATTTGAAAAGCAGTTAAGATCCTATATCCAACAACAGTCAAATATTTGCTATATCTTTTCTGGAAGTCAACAGCATTTGCTCACAGCCATGTTCCAGTCTCAAAACAGGGCGTTTTATCAGCAGGCATCAAGTTATCCGCTTAAACAGATTGAAACTGAACATTATATTCCCTGGATGGAAAAATTGTTTAATGATGGTAGCTTATCGATCAGTAAAGCAAATTTAAAAAGAATCGTTGAACGGTTTGAAAATCATCCAATGTATATTCAATTGTTTTGTTTTTTTTTATGGCGGGAGTTACAGCATGAATCCTGGAATGATCAAACAGTCAATATGATTGAAAGAGTGATGATTGACCAAAAACATCTTGAATATCAAACCCTGTGGGATAATTTGTCTATCAACCAGAAAAAAACTTTAAAACTGGTATTAATGAATGATGGTCAAAATCTTTTTGCAGCAGAGGAGCTAACTATAGTAAATATAAAAACAGCTTCCATTGTCACACGGTGTTTGAAAACGCTGTCTGAAAAAGAAATATTAGTAAAGAATGGAAACTATATAATTCAGGATTTATTTTTAAAAAAGTGGCTTGCTCTGAATGCATAAAATAGAAATACTCCAACAAGCTCTGGCTTCTGATAAGAGCAAAGCTGCAAAGATTTTTACCGATATGCAGGGCAGTAATCCATGAAAATCCTTCACACTTCAGACTGGCATATCGGTCGTTCGCTTTATGGCCAGAAACGATATGATGAATTTCTGGCATTTTTAGACTGGCTGGCAGAATTCATAAAAACTGAAAGTATTGATGCGCTGCTGGTCAGCGGTGATATTTTTGATACCAGCACACCCAGTAACCGGGCACAATCACTTTATTACCGGTTTCTCTGCAAGGTCGCGGCGTCGGACTGCCGCCATGTGGTGATCATTGCGGGCAATCATGATTCGCCTTCTTTTCTGAATGCACCCAAAGAGCTGCTGCTGGCTTTGAATGTCCATGTTGTGGGTTCGATCACAGAGAACCCGGAAGATGAGGTCATTCTACTTAAAGGAATTTCTGATATTCCGGAAGCTGTAGTGTGTGCAGTTCCTTATCTGCGGGACCGGGATATCCGGGTTGTAAAGGCCGGTGAAAGCATGGAAGACAAGAATGCCAGGCTTATTGAAGGTGTGCAAAGACATTATGCCGATGTCTGTAGAATTGCGGAAAAAAAGCAGGAGGAATACGGCGATATTCCAATTATCGGCATGGGACACCTTTTTACAGCAGGTGGTAAAACAATCGACGGTGACGGCGTAAGAGAGCTTTATGTCGGCTCTCTGGCCCATGTCGGCAAAGATATTTTTCCTGCCTGCATAGATTATCTGGCATTGGGACATCTGCACGTTCCGCAGAGGGTTGGAAAGTCTGAGCATATCCAATACTCAGGTTCACCGATTCCCATGGGCTATGGAGAGGCAAAACAGGAAAAAAGTGTTGTAACTATTGATTTTAAAGCCTTTGGAAATCCAGAATCTTCTTTAAAAATAACAACTCATGCAGTTCCCTGCTTTCAGGCTTTGGAAAGAATATCCGGCACCATGGATGAGATAACTCAGAGAATATATGAGTTGAAAGCCGAAGGCAGCAGTGCATGGCTGGAGATTGAATACACAGGCAGCAAGGTTGCCGGAAATTTGAGGGAACCTGTCGAGGCGGCAGTTACTGATACTGATATGGAGATTCTCCGGATAAAAAACAAGCGCCTTGTTGAACGGGTAAGCAGTCAAATCTGTGAAAATGAAATGCTCGATGATCTGGATGTAACCGATGTCTTTAACCGGTTGCTGGATACTTATGAAGTGACAGAAGATGAACGTCCGGCGCTGATCCGGTCGTACCAGGAGATCATCACGTCTCTTAATGAAGAAGATACAAATGCGGAATAATAAAGGCGGGCCATGAGAATTCTCGAGCTTAGATTTAAAAATCTCAACTCACTTTATGGTGAATGGGTTATCGATTTTACTGCGCCTGAGTATGTCTATGACGGGATATTTGTTATTACAGGCCCCACGGGCGCAGGAAAGTCAACCATTCTCGATGCCGTCTGCCTTGCCCTTTACGGTAGAACACCGCGATTAAAATCTATTACCAAAGCCGGCAATGAAATCATGTCCCGACAGACTGGGGAATGTTTTGCAGAAGTGACCTTTGAAACCCGGGAAAGGCGGTTCCGGTGTCACTGGAGCCAGCACAAAGCCCGCAAAAAGCCTGATGGCAACCTTATTGATTCAAGACATGAAATATCGGATGTGAAAACCGGAAAGATTCTGGAATCAAAAAAACGGAATGTTGCTATAAGGGTTGAACAGGAAACCGGTATGGATTTTGACCGGTTTACCCGTTCCATGCTGCTGGCTCAGGGTGGGTTTGCAGCATTTCTTGCAGCCACGCCGGATGAAAGAGCACCCATTCTTGAACAGATTACCGGCACCACAATTTACAGTGATATTTCAAAACGTGTTCATGAACGTCGGAGTGACGAAGACAAGAAGCTTGAATTGCTTGAGGCTCAAACTGCCGGGATAGCTATTTTAAATAATGAAGATGAAGCTGCAGTCAATCTGGAACTTATCGGAAAGCAGAAGATTGAAAAGGAA
>JAHOYS010000266.1 GCA_019038815.1 Desulfobacterales bacterium
TTTCAGGTTAACAAAAATTATACAGGAGATAATGGATGAGGCAGAAAATAAAGTTTAAGAAAAACATTAAGGGCGGAAAACTGACAATTCTGGAGTCCAGTGAAGTGGACCCGGGTTTTGTCATACTGCTCCATGAAAACGAGTACAATCTTGAAGAAATGGTGAAAGCTTCCAATGAAGGGCTACAAGTATTTTCCCGATTGGTGAGAACACGAAGTTTTTTCCCCACGTCAGATCTTTGCAATAAGCTTTTTGAGGCTACAGTTGAATTTTTTAAAAACAAGACCCAGAAAGAACTCACCATTGAATATGATGATGTTGAAGCCTTTCCAAAAGAAGAAGATTTTAAACTGGATGATGATGTCGAGCTTGATAAAATACTGGAGGAAGATGGGGATACCAAGGAGGATGAAATGAAAGAGATTGATTCCGAAGACGATACCCCGAAATTTACCCCTGAAGACACTTCTGAACACGAAAATTAGAGTTGATGATGAAGCATACAATTAAAAGAATTGTTCTTGATGCTGCTAAAAAAGCCTTTGAAGATGGTGCATTGCTGTCAGATCAGGTCCCTGAAATGGAAATAGAAGAACCTCGTCATCAAGCCCATGGAGATTTCTCTACAAATTTTGCCATGGTGTCGGCATCCATTCAGAAAATGGCACCTCGGAAAATTGCCGAAATTCTCATATCATCAATTGAAGAATTGGCTGAAACCTCTGGTGAAACCGGAAGCTTGGTTGAAAAAATTGAGATAGCCGGTCCTGGATTTATCAACTTTTTTCTTTCAAACAAAGCATGGCATCCAGTGGTTGACAGGATTCTTGAGCAGGATAAAAAATATGGTGCTTCAGATATTGGCAAGAATGAAAAGGTACAGGTGGAATTTGTCAGTGCCAATCCTACAGGACCTTTGCATGTAGGGCATGGCAGGGGAGCAGCTGTCGGAGATTCTGTGGGAAATATTCTTTGTTTTGCCGGGTTTGATGTTCAAAAAGAATTTTATATTAATGACTCAGGCCGTCAGATAAGAACCCTTGGTACATCTGTCTGGGTAAGGCTGCAGCAAATAACTGGAAAAGAAGTCAAGTTCCCCGATGATTGCTATCAAGGCGACTATATAATGGATCTGGCCCGTGCGATCCATGAAAAAGAGGGTGACCGGTTTCTTCAAAAGGATGAGGATGAGGCCATTGCCCATTGTGCAAAATTTGCAGCAAAGAAAATTCTTGGGAGTATAAAAGAAGACCTGTCGGATTTTGGTGTTACGTTTGATCAATGGTTCAGTGAGCAAAGCCTGTATGATGCAGGAAGAGTTCAAAAAGCCATTGATGACTTTAAATCAAAAAATTTGATTTATGAAGAAGATGGTGCGCTATGGTTCAGAACCCAGGATTTTGGAGATGAGAAAAACAGGGTGGTTGTCAGGAATAATGGCCTGACAACATATTTTGCTTCAGACATTGCCTATCATATGGAGAAATATGAACGGGGATTTGACAGGGTCATTGATGTCTGGGGAGCAGATCACCATGGATATATTAAAAGAATTGACGCCTCTGTTGTTGCATCGGGCAGAAAAAGCAGACAATTTGAAGTCATACTGGTACAATTGGTGAATCTGTTAAGAGGGGGCAAGCCTTTCCAGATGTCCAAAAGGGCCGGCGATTTTGTCACATTAAAAAATATTGTTGACGAAGTCGGCAAAGATGCTGCAAGATTTATGTTTTTAAGCCGCAGTTATGATTCCGGGCTTGATTTTGATCTTGAGCTTGCCAAACAGAAAAATGCTGACAACCCCGTCTATTATGTCCAATATGTTCATGCAAGAATAACCGGTATCCTTTTAAAGGCAAAAAAGGAAAATATTATCCAGGATATTGATTTTAATAAGGGAGAAAATATTCATTTATTGAATGCAGTGGAAGAAACTAATCTTATAAAAATACTGAATGCATTTAAGGAGAATGTGGAAAAGAGCGCTCAAACCCTGCATCCCCATGTGATTTTTACATACCTGATGAGTCTTGCATCCGCATTCCACAGCTATTATAATAAACACAAGGTAATTACAGATGATAAAGAACAGACTTTGGCCCGATTAAGCCTTGTTCTGGGAGTGAAGAAAGTCATTAGGAACGCCTTGACACTTCTTGGGGTTACGGCACCTGAAAGAATGTAAAAATGATATCCTTTAAGGGGATTTTAAAATATTCGATTTATATATTTATTGCCGGCTGGATGTTTTTACTGGGCATCATTGTTGGACGGGGATCTTCTCCTGTGAAGTTTGATACCTTGAAATTTCAAAAAAGACTTGAGACCATTGCCAGTGAATTCGGAGAAAAAAAAGGTATTCAAAAGAAAATCGATTTAAAATTTTATGATGTCCTTGATCATCCCGTCCCTGAAGAAAGTGTGCCTCCCCAAAAGAAACCATTGGAAATTATTCCTAAAAAAGAAATAATTGTTACCCCGGATACGGTTTTGCTAAAGACAAGCAGAAAAAAACAGACGTTTAAACAAGCTGCAAACAAGGTAAAGCCGGATATCAAAATCAGGGAAACATCAAAAACAGGGGAATACACGATTCAAATCGCAGCCTATAAAAATTTTAAAGATGCAGTTTCTCACATGGCAATGCTTGAAAAAAAAGGATTCTCTTCATACAGGGTAAAAGGCCAAAAAGAGGGTGTAACCTGGTACAGGATCAGAACCGGCTTTTTTGCAACCCATGATGAGGCAAAAAAAAATAAAGAAAAGTTAGATAAAGCCGGGATAAAGTCAATGATTATTAAAAGGGATAAAAATGAAGATATCAACGGATGAAGTCACAAAGATTGCCCATCTTGCCCGACTGGAGATTGATGAGTCGCAAAAAGAGAAAATGGCAGACCAGCTGAGCCATATTCTGCAATATATTGACAAGCTCAAACATGTTGATGTCGAGGGCATAAAGCTTTCTTCAGGTGCGGCTTTCATGAATAATGTATTAAGAAATGATGAATTAAAAGTATCACCCGGACCGGATGTTACACTTGCCAATGCGCCACTGAGGGATGAGGATTTTTATATAGTTCCAAGGATCGTGAAATAAGGATAATTTAAATGGAATTTTGTGAACTTACCATAGGCGATGCCCGAAAATTACTTTTTGACCGTCAAATTACTTCTTTTGAGCTGACAAGTGCATTGCTTGAGAGGATCAAAAAATATGATGATGAAATCGGTGCCTTTATAACGGTTGACAAAGATCTGGCCCTGGAACAGGCAAAAAAAGCAGATCAGGATATTAGCGATGACAATATATCAGCCTTGACCGGTGTACCCATTGCATTAAAAGATCTTTTGTGTACAAAAGGGATAAAAACCACATGCGGATCAAAGATTCTCGATAATTTTATACCACAATATGATGGAACTGTTGTTTCAAAGCTAAAGGAAAATGGTGCAGTCATTATCGGCAAGACCAATATGGATGAGTTTGCCATGGGATCTTCTACTGAAAATTCTTCCTATAAAATTACAACAAATCCATGGAACCGGGAATATGTGCCCGGCGGGTCCAGCGGAGGATCGGCGGCTGCCGTGGCTGCACAGTTCTGCTGTGCCGCCCTTGGAACTGATACAGGCGGTTCAATTCGCCAGCCCGCGTCCCATTGCGGGGTTGTGGGGCTTAAACCGACCTATGGCAGGGTATCCAGATTTGGCCTGGTTTCATATGGTTCTTCTCTTGATCAGATTGGGCCGATCACAAAAGATGTCAGGGATGCTGCAATATTACTGAATATAATATCGGGAAATGATAAAATGGATTCAACCAGCGCAACGGTTGACGTGCCTGACTTCACCCGTGCTTTTGATCAGTTTGAAAAGGACTCTTTGAAAGGAATGACAGCGGGAATTCCAAAAGAATACATGTCGGTTGACGGGATTGATCCTGAAGTTGGAAAAGTTTTTAACGAGGCAAAAAAGATCCTTGAAGCCCTGGGTGTGAAAATAAAAGATATCTCTTTGCCCCACACAGACTATGTTGTAGCAGCCTATTATATTATCGCTCCCTGTGAAGCCAGTTCCAATCTTGCCAGGTTTGATGGTGTGAAATACGGTTTCAGGGAAAACGCCTGTGAAGATCTTATTGACATGTACAAAAAAACAAAATCAAAAGGGTTTGGCCCGGAAGTCCAGAGAAGGATTATTATAGGCACATATGCGCTTTCAGCGGGCTATTATGATGCCTATTACGGGCGTGCGTCACAGGTTCGAACACTTATTATGGAAGATTTTTCAAATGCCTTTAAAACCTGCGATTTCATTCTGTCTCCTGTGGCTCCGGCCCCGGCATTTAAAATTGGTGAGAACATTGATGATCCCTTAACTATGTATTTGACGGATATTTTCACGCTTTCCGCCAATATGGCCGGTGTTCCCGGGATATCGGTTCCTGCGGGATATTCTTCAAAAGGACTTCCTATTGGTATTCAGATGATGGCGAAAAGGTTTGATGAAATGGCTCTTTTAAGGGCAGGGTATGGATTTGAAAAAACAATCCAGCTGGATAAAAGGTTTCCAGACCTTTAAAATTAAAGGAGATGCAATATGGCAGCACTGCAGCCCCAGGGGGATAAATTAAAAAAGGCGGTTAGATGGATATCAGAGAAGAGAAAGCAAAATCCAGATATCAATCTGACAAAACTGGTGGATGACGCTGGTTTCCAATTTGACTTAAGCCCGAAAGATTCCCAGTTTCTGTTAAGGTTTGTAAAAAATGACAACCATCAGAATCCTGCCTGAGATCCTTTCCAACCAGATCGCAGCAGGTGAGGTGGTCCAGAGACCGTCTTCCGTGATTAAAGAACTGGTTGAAAACTCTATTGATGCCGGATCCACCAGTATTACCATTGAGGCAGTAAGGGGCGGGAAATCGTTAATAAGGGTTTCTGATAACGGTATCGGGCTCTCAAGGGATGATGCGCTCTTATCCATTGAGCGATACGCTACAAGCAAGATATTTACTAAAAACGACCTTTTTTCCATCTCAACTTTTGGGTTCAGGGGAGAGGCGCTTCCTTCCATTGCATCGGTATCAAAGTTCAGTCTTGTGACAAGAACAAAAGATTCTGATACTGGAACCAGAATAGATATTGCCGGTGGAAAAATTCAAAATGTCTCAGATGCCGGGGCTCCGGTGGGTACCATGGTTGAAGTGAAAAATCTTTTTTTTAACACACCGGCCAGGAAAAAATTTTTAAAATCCGATAACACGGAAACAAGCCATATTGCTGATGCCATATCAGGCATGGCCCTTGGAAATTCTCATATCCGGTTCAGACTGTTTTTAAACAATAAGCTGCAGAAAAGCTTTTCAATATCTGATGATCTGTTTCAAAGATCTGTTGGTGTTCTTGGAAGGGATGTTGCCGATAAACTGTATGAATTTGAGTTTTCAGACGCGTTTATCAATATTCACGGGTATTGTTCCAACCCGTTGGTCACAAGGAGTACCTCGTCAAAGATTTTTTTATTTGTGAACAAAAGGCTTATTTATGACCGGGGACTTATCTCGGCAATTTTCAAAGGATACAGAGGCAGGATCATGAAGGGCAAATTTCCTCTGGCCGTCATTTTTATTGAAATAGCCTTTGATCAGGTGGATATCAATGTCCATCCTTCCAAAAAAGAGATCAAATTTTTTAACGGCCAGCGGGTGTATCAGGTAGTGTCAAAAACAATTGGAAATACATTGTTCCGTGAGCAGCAGAATATTACATCTTACTCAAAAATTAGGATAGATTCTGATGAAAAATTTGAATACCTGGATGAAACATTTAAGCCGGACAATGTGAATAAGGTTGAGCAGACCACGCTGGACTGGCCCACAGTTCCGGTTGAAGATAAAAAAAGTTTTGTCAGTGGACAGGCAGTGCAGCAAAAAGCTTTGCAGCCGCACCAATATGCCCCTGGCCGGATTAAAATCATGGGACAGATCCTGGGAACCTATATCCTCGCAGAATCCGAAGACGGACTGATGCTGTTTGACCAGCATGCCGCCCATGAAAGGATTGTCTATGAAAAGCTTAAACAAAGGTATCAGTCGCTTAAGGTTCAAATCCAGGATCTTGCTGTGCCGGAAACCCTTGAACTGAATTTTAAGGAAGCTGATCTTCTGTCCAGAATACTGGATGATTTAAAAACTCTTGGCATGAACATTGAACCCTTTGGAGAGACCACCTTTATTATAAAAGCAGTACCGGCCATAATTGATGGAAAAGAGATCAAGCCTATCATTCTTGAAATCCTTGAAACGGCTCTGGTTAAAAAAAATAGCATCTCTAAAGAGAACTGGCTTGAAGACTGCCTGGTTTTAATGGCCTGTCATGG
>JAHOYS010000030.1 GCA_019038815.1 Desulfobacterales bacterium
AAGTATAATGCGTATAAAAAAGAGAATATAAAAAGAAAATGAAAAAGCACACCTTCCCATTGGTATCTCCTTTGTTCCTTATTGGTGTTTTATTGATCCTTTTGCCGATTTTTACGTTCATGACCCTGGACAGGCTTGAAAAACAAAAGGAATTTTTTACTCAAAGACTTCTGGAAAAAGGAACCTCTTTAATCAGGACATTTGAGGCTGGAACCCGGACAGGAATGTTCACCATGCGGTGGGGTGCAAAAAGGATTCAGACCATGCTCCTGGAGACCTCGCTGCAGCCTGAAGTTATCTATATGATGATTATATCAAAGGATGGCCGGATACTGGCACACTCGGATGCATCACTGGTTGGACTGACTTTTGATCCCATGCCCGGGACTGCAAAGATAAATGAAGATACTGCCCTGGTTTATCACAGGGTAAGACTGCAAAAAGATCAGACCCAGGTTTTTGAAGTCTTCAAGCGGTTTGTCCCGATCATATCCGGACCCATGCGCAGGCATATGCGGATGAATGGAATGCCCATGCACATGAATCAGGAATTGCCGGGCATGCAGAATTTTGAAAGGGAGGTCAAGGACTGGAGCCGGCCTTATTTTCAAAGTCAGGACGGTAAAACGGTTGAAATAGCGGAACATTATATTGTTGCCGGGCTTTCCATGGAAAGAGTAAAAATTGCCCGGGACAGGCTGTTAAAAGAAACTGTATGGAGAGGTATTCTTTTCTTTATATTAGGATGTGTCGGCATGGTGGCTTTGTTTATTTTCCAGGCGTACAGGTCTGCAAAAGCATCCTTAACCAGTGTAAAGGCATTCTCCGATAATGTGATCCAGAACATGCCCGCAGGGCTGGTTACGATTAATCCTGGACATGAAATCACATCCATGAACAAAGCGGCAAAAGATATTCTGGGAGGGAATCTGACCCAAGCGTTCCCGCAAATGGTTGAATTGATACAGGAAATGGAAATATCACAAGGCATTTTAAACAAGGAGATCAATCTTGCTGTCGCACCGGACCGAAAGGTTGGTCTTGATATAACGGCATCCCCTATCAAGGATAGTGAAAATCAAATCATGGGGTTTTTATTCCTTTTCAGGGATTTAACCCAGATTAAAGAGCTTAAAAAACAGGTAGAAACAAACAAGCGGCTTGCAGCCATCGGAAAGCTTGCGGCAGGTGTTGCCCACGAGATCAGAAATCCTTTAAGTTCCATTAAAGGATTTGCAACCTATTTTGGCAAAAGATATGAAGATAATGCCTCTGATAGGGAAACCGCCCGGATTATGGTCAAGGAGGTGGAGCGTATCAATCGATCCGTTACCCAGCTGCTTGAGTTTTCAAAACCCATGGCTGTTGAAAAAAAACAAGTTAATATCAATGAGTTGATCACCCATTCCTTAAGGCTTGTTCATCATGATCTGGAACAGAAGGCAATTGAAACAAAGGTCAATATTGATACAGAAAAAGCTGTAATTCAAACGGACCCGGACCGGATGAATCAGGTTCTCTTGAATTTATATATCAATGCCATAGAAGCATTGGACAACAGTGGAAAACTGGAGATTCAGGTGCAGGATACCGTGCAGGACGGGCAAATCGAGGTCAGGGTCATGGATAATGGCCCTGGGATTGACGAGGCATCTCTTGACCTGATTTTTGATCCTTATTTTACCACCCGGCCGAGTGGTACGGGTCTGGGTCTTTCAATTGTTCACCGTATCATTGAAAACCTTGAGGGCAGCATCCGCGTGGAAAGTACAAAAGGCCGCGGCACATGTTTTATTATCAATCTGCCTGTTTTGTAAAAGGATACAAAGACAAATGAAAAAGATACTTGTGGTCGACGATGATGCAGCCCATGCCAGGATGCTCAAAACCTTGATGGCGGACTGGGGGTATGAGATTTATCTGGCAGATGACGGGACAACTGCCGTTGCAATGGTAAAAGAGCAGTCTTTTGATATTGTTCTGATGGATATGAAGATGGTGAAAATGTCCGGGATGGAAGCCTTACGCCTGATAAAATCCTATAATCCTTCTTTGCCTGTGATTATCATGACCGCCTATTCATCGGTTCACACAGCCGTAAAGGCCCTGAAAATCGGTGCCTATGATTATCTGACCAAACCATTGGATTTTGATAAGCTTCAACTGACCATTGACCGTATATTTGAAAGCATTTTTTTGAAAACAGAGAACAGGCATTTGAAGACCCGGTTAAAGGAGAAGTCATTTGCCCATGATATTATTGGAAAAAGTCCTGCCATGATCTCTTTGCTGGACATCATCCACATGGTGGCGCCCACTGATGCCAATGTCCTGGTAATGGGAGAATCGGGAACCGGCAAGGAACTGGTTTCATCTGCTATTCATTTTAATTCTTCACGAAAAGATCACCCCTATGTAAGAATCAATTGTGCCGCTATTACAGAGACTCTGCTTGAGTCTGAACTTTTCGGCCATGAAAAAGGATCTTTTACCGGTGCAGACAAGAAAAGAAAAGGAAGGTTTCTGCTGGCAGACAAGGGCAGTATTCTCCTGGATGAGATCGGTGAAATGAGTCTTGCCATGCAGGTAAAGCTGTTGAGGGTAATCCAGGAAAAAGAAATCACACCAGTGGGAAGTGATCAAAACATTAAAACAGATGTCAGGATTATTGCCGCAACAAATAAAGATTTAAAAAAATTGTCTGAACAGGGAAGCTTTCGTCAGGATTTATACTACCGGCTGAATGTTGTGAGTGTTGAAGTTCCGGCCTTGAGGGAAAGAAAAGAAGATATACCAACCCTTGCATTGCATTTTTTAAAAAATTTTTCAAAGAAAAATAAACGGGATATCAAAGGTTTTTCACCTGACGCCATGGATGCCATGATCCGATATGAATGGGACGGCAATGTCAGGGAATTGATGAATTGTGTGGAAAGAGGAGTCGTTCTTGCCAGATCCGATTATATCTGCACCGAAGACCTTTCATTTATTAAGGCAAAAATAGTTGATGAAGTTGATGCAGGGACAGATTTTGGAAACATCCGCCTTTCACAGATAGAGGAAAAAGCCATTCTTTCTACCCTTGAATCCGCCGGGGGCAATAAGAGTGAAGCTTCCAGAAGACTTGGCATCACAAGAAAAACCTTATTGAAGAAATTAAAACAATATGGGAAAAGCTGAACCAAAGTACATTAAAACCGTTCAATCAATTTGTCGATCAGAAAGGTGCTTTCGCGCATGGCCTGTTCACTGAATGGACCAAACCATTTGGCAATCTGGTTAAATTTTTTATTGAAAAGTTGTTTGTCATTTTTTTCCAGCATTTCAAGGTGGCCATTCAAGGATGCAATATAGTCTTTTAAAAGATGCTGCCGTTCCTTTGTTGCAAAAATAATTTCAGAATAAAGAGAAGCGTCCTGGGCAAACAGTCTTCCCACCATCCCCAGCTCAAGGCGGTAAATCGGGCTTGAAAATTCAAGGGTACTTTCAATGCGGGCATGCTTTTCATATAAAAACTGACCAAAACTAAAAGTGGCAAAATGGCGCAGTGCCTGCACAATTCCCATTATTTCATCATGCCTTTTTGCACTGGACTGAACAATAACTGCACCCCAGAGGGTGAGCTGCTCCACCAGCCACTGACAGTGGTCTGAATCTCTTCCCGGGGTGATGACAATGATCTGTTTGTCAAGGGAACCTGTGGTAGGGCCAAACAAAGGATGAAGGCCTGTTACAGGCCCAGGATGGGATTCAAGCATTTTTTCCAATGGTTCCGCTTTGATACTGGTAAGATCGGCAAGAATGGTTTCAGGTTCAAGAAACGGTGCAATCTGTTCAATAATATCGCAGGTTTTTTCAATGGGAACACAGATAAGGCAAAGCTCAATGGCTTTACAAAGTTTTTTTGCCTTGTCCCAGTCATCTTCCGTAAGGATTCTGACCTCATAACCGGATTTGTGAAAGAGTGAAGCAAAAAACCGTCCCATCTGGCCGGCGCCTCCGATGATTAATATCCTGGCATTCGGCCTGACTCCTTTGTGCTCCATCTGGCCGGTCTGTTTGACACGGGACTGCCTTAAGATTACCCGGTAAAGGTCTTCCATAAATTCCGGGTCAAGATTTGCCTTTCCGGCCTGTACCCGAAGTTTTGAGATCAGATCTTCTTCTCTTGCAGGATGGTACACCGGGATATAGTGCTTTTTCTTTAATTTGACTACTTTTTCAACCTGTGCCTGGCGTTGGGCAAGAAGACGAAGTATTTGCGAGTCAATTTGATCAATATTGGTCCGTAAAGAAATAATTTCTTTGTTAAATGTTTGATTGTCTTTTTCCATCTTTTTCTCTTTTTAAGTCGTTAAAGCCCAGGGCAGCATGGATCATCATTAACACTTAACAACTTTAGGGATGGTTGGCAATAAAGTCTTTCGTTGGATACCCGGATATTTGCCATAAGGATTAAAGCTTAAAATGGTAGTTTTGCGGTAATCCGGCCGGGTCATGGGTTGCGATGAATCCGATTGATCTTCCTACAGGCTCTAAACTCCGTTGCGCTAACCGGCAAAACTCGTTCGTTCCTCACTCAGACACTTGCCGGTCTTAACGCTTCCACTGCGTTAAGACCCTGTACAGAAGTCCAATCAACGATTCCCTGCAACCCCATGCCCCGACCTTTTCGACAAACGTAAGGCAATCATTGTAACGCGGCAAGCAATATCAGAAATTAAAATTTTTATTCTGAATCAAAATCTACTATATATCCTATAAAGATGATTGGGTGAAGTCGGTCGGAGAAGTTCTTTTATATTAAAAAGTTGATTATCTGTGTGATGAATAAAGTTTCCATTGGCCACAACATCTGGTGCCTTAATAATATTCAGAAAATCCAAGAGTTTTAATAATAATAGTCCGGGGATTTTAATTCTATAGTTTGGGGAGAAAAAAAGAACCGAAACTTTCAATCGCCTGGAGCTATCGGTTTACTTTTTTTCAATAATTGACTTAATGATTGACAGTGAAAAGGGTTGTGAAATTTTATCGGGGGTATCCGGCAGTTTTCTTTTAAGCGGCTTATGGCTGGTGCCGCTAAAAGGTGACGATTTGCCATCGGTAAAATAAATTTGATAACTGGGCTTGATGCCTTTGCCGATTGTGCTGAAACAGACTTTAGAATCCTGATCAGAATTCATGTTTGTAAATACACGGGAAAGAAAGGTGTCCGGTAATTGTGATAAGCTTTCTTCTTCCCAGTTGATGATTTTAGTTGGTGTGGGATTATTGGCTTTAGCTGATGGTTTTTTACCGGGTTTTATTTTGTCAATCAAAGCAGACGCGGCATTTATTGTAAAGCCCAGGTTTTTAACGGAGCGTTTCTGAATTTCTCCTTCTGCCTGCAGCAATAGTTTTTCTAAAAGCAGGTTTGCCCGGCTCAATTTTTTGTTTGATGTTTCTGCGTCATTTTTATCGGCAAAAAATTTGATGTCTGCACAGAGTTCGTTTATTGTTATGCGGGTTTTGCGAAATTGATCCGGATCCATTTTTCTCCTTATTTATTAAGATTAATTCTATCTTAAATCACTTTTTTTTATAATAAGAGTACACAGTCGGTCCTCCAAATACAAGGAATTCATTTTTAATTGTTTTCAACAAAGGGGATGGAATAGTGCGATATTTGACTTTTACACCGGTGTCTGAAACGTTCATGCAAAATAAGTTTTCCGGCGTCAAAGGGGTGACTAATTATTGGTGTTGCCTGGCTAAAATCCGGCTCTTTCAGGTTTCAAAAACTACCCCTGATTATTCCCTGTATGCCGAGTTTTATTCAAAATCAATCAACCACACTATGTTGTGTCTTGTCTTGTTTCACCTGATGATGAAACAGGAAACTTTATTGGAGAAATAGCAGAGTCAAAAAATCGGCTGACCATTACACTTTATACATACAAAAGTATAACCAAAATCTTATCCGGATATTCAACTTATTTGGAGATATTACCTCAGGAAACTCAGCCTCCTTTTTTTTTAATTCTCATCGTTTGATATAATCAGGTTGACGGCTGCCGGGTATAGCTTGTCGGTTTTCCGTACCATTATACTCTTCACCTTCTTTTGCCATGCGTTTCAAAATTTGCTGCTGCAAAATAGTTCAGGCTGGCTTGACTTGAGGGAGCATTTTGGAACGTTTTGTTACAGGCTCTGTCGGGCGTAACGATAAGTGGCGGGAAGTGTTTGAGGGAACCGAGTTTTTCCGCCACAAGTGCAGTCCGACATAGAGCCTGTCAAGACGTTCCATCCAGCGACGGGAAGGCAAGCCGGCCTGAAC
>JAHOYS010000159.1 GCA_019038815.1 Desulfobacterales bacterium
CTAATATTATCATACCCGGGTAATTGACTCCGGTTCTGAAATAAGTTAAGGAACTGGAACCTACCGGGCGATAATTCCCGGATATGACAAACTATTTTTTAGTTTGTAAGCTCAGAAAGCCTTTTGACTGTTTTTTCCAAGATACTATCTGTCTTACATAATTGAGGGATGATGGAAAAACCTGAAGGTTTTTCAGAACCTAATGAGTTTAAGGCAATCGTTGTAAATTTTACCCGGGATAAATTGATCCATGGGACACACCAGGAAACCATTCTATCTGCCATCCGGGCAGTCATGGAATTTGTCCAGGAAATTATTGAACAGCTCGAAACATCCGGGCAAAGCCCTGCTGTATCGTGCGGGTCAGGATGCAATTTTTGCTGCCATTCCCTCATTCGGGTGATCCCGGCAGAAGCCTTATTGATTGAAGCCTTTATTAGAAGTTCTTTTTCAGATAGTGATATCCAGGCGTTGAAAAAAAATATCTATGAGTATCAAATACTGGTTGATGGAAAATCTTTAAAGAAGCGAGTTTTAATCAAAGATCAAACTCCCTGCATTTTTTTAAAAAATGATATCTGCAGCATTTATCCGGTGCGTCCCTTTATTTGCAGGGCCTGGAATTCGCTCGACCGGTCCGCTTGTGAATCTGCCTTCCGATCTGGGAATCATAACGCTGAAATTGAAGTCTCTCCTGTGCGAAACTACATATTCGGTACGGCAAGAGAAATTTTTCAGGATATGGACAGTCAGATGGCACTTAAAACAGGGTTGTACGAAATCCCCGGTGCTATTTTAGATTGCCTTAGCCATACAGATCCTCTGAAGCACTGGTGTATGAATAAACCTGTCTTTAGTACGATTGGAGAAGTCGAGGACATAGCCACCACTCATACATAGTTCGCATTCGAGTTTCTGTTTTTCAATATGTGTAAGTCTATTCATTTTCTTCGTTTACTTTGAACATCTGCGGCTCGACCGCAGCATGTTTCTTGTTTGAATAAACTCGAAACAGATTTCTTTTTCAGGAGTTTCGGAGATAACAGGCAACAGGAGCTCCAAAGCTTTGTCTGTCAAAGAATCAAAAATCTCGCTGGATCTGTAGCTGGCGGGTTCCCGGTACAAATCCGCCTTGTCGATTACAATATCACTGTTCAAGATATCTGTAAGAAAGCAATTTTTTTTGTCCCTTCTCTATATAAAAGGGTGACGGAAAAATCAATCAGGGGAAACTCCTGGTTTTTAAAAATTTTCAGGTGAGGATTCAGCAGAAATGTGGTAAAAGCTAACAGTTCTTATTTGATTAACATTAGGATGTTTTACCATGCTGCTGATTTTTCCGCCCGTTGCCAAACCGTGTGAGCCGCCTGCCGGGGTGGCACTCCTGTCTGCTGCTTTAAAGGAGCAGGGGATTTTATGTCAGGTGGTTGATGCCAATATTGAAGGGCTTTTATATCTGATTAATTCAGATATTGTTCCCATTGATTCCTGGTCAAAAAGGGCATTAAAGAACAGGGAAAAAATCCTTTTCGATTTAAAAAACAGCGCTTTGTATGAAAATATGGACCGGTATCACCAGAGGGTCTATGATTTAAACAAGCTGTTGTCCATCAGTGTGGATACTAAAAGGTTCAGGATAACCTTAAGCGATTATTCGGATGCGGGCCTGTCTTCTGTTAACAGCAAAGATTTACTGAAAAGTGCCAGGCTGTATAAAGAGAATCCGTTTTATCCGTTTTTCGAAGACAGGCTGAGAGGCAAGGTTCAAAATACAGATTCGAAATACATTGGTATTTCTCTGTGTTATTTGAATCAGGCACTTGTGAGTTTCGCCCTTGCCGGATGGATCAAAGATAATTTTAAAGACAAAAAAATTGTTATGGGCGGCGGTCTGATATCATCCTGGATGAGCAGGCCGGATTACAATGATCCCTTTAAAGATCTGATTGATGTTATGATCAGGGGGGAAGGGGAAATTCCGCTGCTGGAACTTTTTGGTGTAAAAAATATTTCCAAGAAGCATTATATTCCGGATTATGATTTTGTAAAAGACGATCTGTATATAGCTCCCGGAAAAGTCCTGCCTTTCAGGGCATCCATCGGCTGCTACTGGAGCAAGTGCCGGTTCTGTCCGGAAAAGGCGGAAATTCGTCCCTATAGTTCCCAGCGGGCATCAAAGGTGTTGCAGGATTTAAAAGTGGTTGATCAAAAATATGCACCCGACTATATCCATTTAATCGACAATGCCGTTACCCCGGCTTTTTTAAAAGCCGTGTCAAAGAATACCTTTGGATTTAAATGGTATGGGTTTGTCAGATTTGAAAAAGAGTTTCTGGACCCGGATTTCTGCCATGATCTTAAACGCTCGGGATGCGACATGCTGAAACTGGGGCTTGAATCAGGGGATCAGAATGTGCTGGACCAGATGAATAAGGGAACCCATCTGAATTTTGTGTCAACCATATTAAAGAACCTGCATCACGCAGGCATCTTAACCTTTGTCTATCTTCTTTTTGGAACAAGTTATGAAAACGAGCAGGGTGCGTTCAAGACCCTTGAATTTATCAAGGCGCATGAAGACTATATTGATTATTTAAACCTGGCTGTATTTAACCTTCCCAAATTCAGCGATGATGCCAAAGACCTTGATACTCAAGAGTTTTATCACGGAGATCTTTCTTTATATTTAAATTTTAAGCACCCGTTCGGCTGGGACAGAAGGCAGGTCAAACGATTTTTAGATAAAACATTTAAAAAACAGGTGTCTGTCGGGTCGGGAATCCGTAAAAATCCCGCTTTTTTTTCATCAAACCATGCAGTATTTTTTAAACCCCAGGGGAAATGAATCATGATTGCTCACATTCTATCAACCGGTGATGAAGTTCTTTTAGGAGATATTGTTGATACCAATTCTGCTTTTCTTTGCAAGGCTCTGAAAGATATGGGAGTTGAAGTTCAAAAGATTATGGCGGTTGGTGATGATGTTGAACTTATTGCATCCATCATTGGTGACATCTCGCTTAAGGCAGATATCTGCCTTATAACGGGTGGGCTGGGGCCGACCCGGGATGATGTGACCGCCCTTGCATGCAGCAAAGCATCCGGCCACAGGCTTGAGCTGAATCAGGACGCTCTGGTATCCATGAAATCCTATTTTAAGAAGAGAGGATTTGTCCTGACAAAAGATAATGAAAAACAGGCCATGCTGCCGGCAGGCTCGCGCATGTTGGTCAATCACAATGGTACGGCACCGGGATTTTATATAAAAATCAATCAGTGCCGGTTTTTCTTTATGCCGGGTGTGCCGTCTGAAATGAAAATTATGTTTGAAAAAGAAATCAAACAGGTATTGATGAATGAATTCAACCTCAGTGATGATATTTTGATTGAACGGCTCACCGTGTTCGGCCTTCCGGAATCAAGGGTCGGGGCATTATTAAAAGGGTTTAAAACAAAATTTCCTGAAATGCGGCTGGGGTTTCGGGCTGATTTTCCTGTGATAGAAGTCAAAATAATTTTAACGGATTCTGATAAAGACAATAAGAAGGCAAGATCTGATATTGAAACAGCAAAACAATGGGCAATCGGGCAGCTTGAAAATAAAGTAGTCTCTATACAGGGATTATCCATTGCACAGGAGATCGGGCGGTTGTTGACAAAAGAAAAGAAAACCCTTGCCATTGCAGAGTCCTGTACAGGCGGCCTGATTTCAAATATGGTGACGGATGTGGCTGGAAGCTCTGATTATTTTTTATTTTCAGGTATTACCTATTCAAATGATGCCAAAATGAATATTTTAAATGTGCAGAAAAAGACGATTATTGATTTCGGAGCGGTTCATGAACAAACCGCCCTTGAAATGGCGCAGGGTGCAAGACTCCGGGCTGGTGCTGATTTTGCCATCTCAACCACGGGTATTGCAGGGCCTGGCGGGGGCACGGAAGAAAAACCCGTTGGAATGGTATGCATAGGACTTTCCGGGCCGACAGTTTCAATGGCCAAAACATATTGGTTTTCTTTTGGCGACAGGGTCAGGAATAAAAAAATGTTTGCCATGATGGCGTTGGAACTTTTAAGACGGCATCTGGTGTCCGTGACCAAAACAGCTTAAAAACCATGCCACGGCTTCAGTCTCAAACTGGTTCTGATCTTTTTTGTCCGTCATCTGGTGATCCCCGTTTTTATGGATGATCAAGCGTTTGGGTTCTTTTGCCAGGCTGTAGATATCATAGGCATTTGAAACGGGTACCACCTGGTCTGCATCCCCATGGAAAATAAGCACATTGAAAAATTTATGGACTTTATCCTGAATATTAAAAAGAAGGTTATGCTTAAAAAAACTTAAGGGCAGGGCAGGCCGGGTTTCATTGGCATCCATTGGAATATTTTCAATGGTACGGCTCTTTACAGGTGCAGAACAAAGGACAGCCCCGCAAAGATTGATATCCATTTGTAAAAGCGTATCCCAGGCATTCAGGCAGGTAGCCCCTCCCATGCTTGAGCCGAAAACAGCCAGATCCCGGCTGGTCTTTCCAAGATCCAGGATATGCTTTGTTGCAGTGATAAAATCAATGGTCCGTTTCTCAAGGGAAGTTTCTTTGATAAAGTCCCCCTGGCTTTCACCGCAGCCCCTGTGATCAAACCGGAAAAAAGCAATATTGTTCTGGACAAGAAGCTTTGACATTACCTGTTGCTTTGCAGATTCTTTTGATCCTTCAAGTCCGTGTGAGCCGACAACAAGGGGCGGGTTTTTTACCTTGGGCAGATGCAGAATCCCTTTAAGTGAAAATCCTTGGGATATGAATTCAATGTCATGAGAGCTTTTTTCCATACCTTGTCTTTATGCCATTAAACCCTTATAATATCAAGTTTTGAAAATTTGAGGGAAATAAATAATATGACAATTAAGAAAAGAAAAGCATATGAACTGGAAATCATTGATCTTGCCTTTGGGGGCAGGGGACTTGCAAAACCGGATGGTCTTCCGGTTTTTATCGACCGGTGTATTCCGGGCGATGTGGTATTTGCAAAAATAACAAAAAAGAAAAAATCCTGGGCTGAAGGAAAGCTGATAAAAATTATAAAAGAATCTCCCTTAAGAAACCAGGGGAAATGCCAATACTGCAATTTTTGCGGGGGATGTAAATGGCAGCAGATCGGGTATGATCTTCAGCTTGAATATAAAAAAAGACATGTGACCGAATCCATGGACCATATCGGCGGGCTCAAAGATGTCCTAGTGAAGGATGTGATTCCGTCCGACTGGATTTATGAATACAGAAATAAAATGGAGTTTTCCTGTTCCTCGAAAAGATGGCTTTTGCCCTGGGAGCTTGAAAATGAAGAGATTAAAAAGGATTTTGGCATTGGACTTCATGTACCCGGCACCTTTGACAAGGTTATTGATATTAAACAATGTGAAATCATGCCAGACCTGGGCAATAAGATATTGGACGATGTTAGAAATTTTATAAAAGAATCAGACCTCCCGGCTTATCATTTAAGGACACATGAGGGGTTCTGGCGGTTTTTAATGCTCAGACACTCCGTGGCTTTTGATACCTGGATGGTTAATATTGTAACCAAAACAAAAAGAATTGACGTGGTTCAAAATCTTGCTGCCCTGCTGGCACAAAAACATCCACAGATCAAATCCATATTGAACAATATAACGGATTCAAAATCAGGTGTTTCAACGGACAAGGAAGAAATTACCCTTCATGGTAAGGATCATATAAAGGAAAAGCTGGGGGAATTTGTTTTTAAAATTTCGGCCAATTCATTTTTTCAGACCAATACAAGGTCTTGTGAAAAATTATATTCAAAAGTATCGGAATATGCGGCATTGAGCGGTGATGAAGTTGTGATGGATCTTTATTCGGGAACCGGTACCATTCCCATATGGCTGTCAGGCCAGGCAAAAATGGTGGTTGGCATTGAAATTGTTAAAAGTGCGGTCATTGATGCAAAACAGAATGCCGGTCTGAATGGAATCGAAAATTGTGACTTCCTTGAAGGGGATATCAAGGATGTCCTTCCACGATTAAAACAAAAACCCGATGTGATGATTATTGATCCTCCAAGGGTTGGCATGCACAAGGATGTTGTTCGACAGGTGCTTTCGATCGGTCCTGAAAAAATTGTCTATGTATCCTGCAATCCTGCAACCCTTGCCCGGGATCTTGAGATGCTGTGTCCAAAATATGAGATCAAGGTAATTCAACCGATAGATATGTTCCCCCATACCTATCATATTGAATCTGTTGCACTGCTTTTAAAAAAATAACAAGGGGGT
>JAHOYS010000165.1 GCA_019038815.1 Desulfobacterales bacterium
AGGATCAACAGCCAGCCGGCACAAGACTTGAATAAAAAGGGTTTTTATATATTAAAAGCCGATGTGTTTATGTTATGGTGAGACTGGAGAGATTTTGATCGGTATGACCGACCTGGAAAAGTCGGAGGGGCGATTTAAGGAAGCAATGAAAACAAATGAAAATTTTATCGACCAGTTAAAAGATATTATATCAAAAAATTACGCCATTGGTGATTTGATAAATTATGAACAAATTCATCTGGGGTCTGTAAACAAAAGCTTTATCATAAAAACTGCTGCCAAAGGCAAAAAAGAGAAGTATTTCCTTAGAAAATATAAATTCGGGAAAAATGAAGATGAAATAGAATTTGAGCATTCAATCATAAAGCATCTGAAGAAAAAGCGATTTGATCTTGTAGCCGGGCTGATTCATACAAGGGATAGAAAAACTTTTGTAAATCAATATAATGACCGAAATTATTTTTATGCCGTTTTTGAAATTCTTACAGGTGAAGACAGGTACAGCTGGGTCAACCCGGACTGCAGCAAAAAAGACCTGAAAAATGCTGCCTTTGTACTTGCAAGATTCCATAACATGATTTTTGATCTGGAGCCTGACCAGAAGCGGTGTGAGCCAAAAATCATTGATTTTCTGCCTGTGATAGCCCAAAATATATCCAGTTGCGCTGAAAAAATCAGAAAAACTCAATTCAATATTTATTTGAGGGAGAACCTTAAGACTATACTCTCAACCATTGAACAAACTCTATATGCTTTTGATTTTGGTATACAAGGGTGTGAATACAAGGACCTGGCCCATATGGTGATTCATTGTGATTTTCATCCCGGGAATTTAAAATTTCAAAACAATGCCATAACCGGGTTGTTTGATTTTGACTGGTCAAAGGTTGATGCTCGCTGCTTTGATGTTGCCCTTGCCATAATTTATTTTTGCACGGTCTGGAAAGGAAAAGCAGGTAGCAGACTTCACATGGCAAAAACCGCCGTCTTTTTTCATGCTTACCAGAAAGCCAGCGCTACCGGGATCGGACCTTTGAGTGACAAAGAGCTTAAATACCTTCCATACATGATTAAAGCCTCTAATATTTATGTCATGAATTGGGTCATACAGGATTATTATGACAGGAAAAATGAAATAGATCCCTGCATCAATATAAGGTATCTACAGCATTATATCCGTTTTTTGCAGTGGTTTGAAAAAAATAGCAACTTTAATGAGTTGGAAAAATTAATGGGGTGAAGAGCACCAGGGAAAGGAAATTATTTTTGTCTGTACCTTTCGGGCCTGCGCTTCCCCCTGAACGGTTTCCTTTTTTTATACTTTGGTTTTGAATAATATTTTTTCCTGGGCTCAGGAAGGGGTTTGTCCAATTCCTCGGACGGATACTCACATTCGATTTTATTTCCCAGCACCTCTTCGATTTTAGGAATAAAAAAAGAACTCATTTCATCAGCAAAACTGATGGATATCCCTGTTGCGCCAGCCCTCCCGGTTCTGCCGATTCTATGGATATAGTGTTCAGGCTCATGGGGAAGATCATAGTTGATGACATGACTGATATCTTCAATGTGCAGTCCGCGGGCAGCCACATCTGTTGCGACTAAAATATTGATCCTGCCGTTTTTAAAATTATTTAAGACTTTAAACCGTTTGTCCTGGGCAATATCTCCTGAGAGCACACTGCATTTCTGGCCGTATCTATCCAGTTTTTCCGACAGGGTTCTTGCGGTATCTTTCCGGTTTACAAACAAAAGGACGCGTTTTAACTGTTCATTATTGATCAGGTTATAGACATGCTTGAATTTATCTTTTTCAGTTGAAATATAGATAATTTGATGAATGCTGTCGGCTGCAGCCTGGTCAGGGTCTATTTCTATTTGAACCGCTCCTTTGGTTGTCCAGCTTTCTGCCAGTCTTAACACATCATCGGTTAACGTAGCGGAAAAGAAAAGGGTCTGGCGATTTTTTTTATGGGGTGTTTTTAAAATGATTCTGCGGACATCCGGAATAAATCCCATATCCAGCATTCGATCTGCTTCGTCAATGACAACAATCTCAACCTTGGAAGGGTTGATCAATCGTTTGCCCATAAAATCAATGAGACGTCCGGGCGTTGCAACAATGACATCAACCGGTTTTTGTTTCAGCATAATTTGCTGCTGTTTGTAGCCGGTTCCGCCAAAGACGGCTATAATTCTTAAATTGGTATATCTGGCAAGTTCCTTGAAATCCTTTTCAATCTGGTAAACAAGCTCCCGGGTAGGTGCAAGGATCAATGCTCTTGGGGCTCCGTTTTGGTTTTTAAACGCTTTTTTTATGAATGCTGTAAGAATGGTGATGATAAAGCTGGCACTTTTACCTGTACCTGTCTGGGCCTTGGCTGTGGCATCTTTTCCTTCCAGCGTATGGGATAAAAGCTTTGCCTGGATAGGGGTGCAATAGTTGAATTTTAAATCTGCAATGGCATGCATGACACTCAATGGCAGGTCAAAGTCGTGAAATCTTGTTTCCCCTTCCTTGGGTTCCACCGCAAAATCATTGAGGGACCATCTTTTTTCCCTGTATTTTGACGTGGGTTTTGGGGGTCGTTTCTTTTGAATGCTGGTTTTGGGTTCGGGAGGTGAAGGGACAAAAGGTGTATCTGTTTGGCGCTTTTTGCTAAAAAGCGGTTTTAAAAATGAAAAAAATTGTTTCAATCGTTACTTTCTTTTACAGGTTAAAATGTTAACTGTCTGTCTGTTATCAAATGGTTTTTAGCAGACAGACTATTATTTGTGAAGCAAAAGTTGTGAAAATTTGATTTTAACCTCCGGCAACCAGAGGCAGCAGTTGAATTTTTGAGTTGTCCATAATAATTGTTTCAGTAAATTTCGGGCTTGAAACAAGCTTGCCGTTTAAACGGACAACCGAGCAGAATTCAACATTGTCAAGTGTTTCCAAAAGAGATGCAATGGTCATGTTTTCAGACCATTGCACTTGTTTTTCATCCACTTCTATCAAAAAATTATTCAACCCCATTTTTTTTCAAGACTTCCATGACTTCAGGAAAATCAATGCCAAGGCGTTTAACGGTTGCAACAGTCGGGATTCCATTTTGGGTCCATCCGCGCCGCTCATAGACAGCGTTTTTGAGTTGTTCATACTGTTCTTCTCTTTTTTGCCTTAATGCAGCAACTTTGTCCCTGGAACTCATGCTGCTGATATCGAGATTATATTTTTCTTTGAGCTGTTCATCATATCGTTTCTGACGTGATTCATATTCCTCCACGGTCACAGGTCCGACAGCTCTGTAGGGTACGGTATCATGCTCTCGTGTGCCATATCCCATCTTCAGGTTGAAAACTCTCTGGAAGTTATAAACACCCTCACTCATGGCGATAAGATCATCCGGTCCGGATTTCCTTCCGGTAACAGCAGAGAAAAAATCTGCATACCAGCCCAGATGCTTGGCCACTTTGGCGGGTTCAGGAGTATTTTTATTGTCTTCAGGAACAATATCATTCCAGGGCAGTTTGCAAAGACCGCAAAGACCGAACCAGGTTCTGAACATGGGAAACCAGTGGAGGGCCTCTGCCTTGTCTTCAAAGGTGGGCATGAAATTGTGAACCATATCAAGGAAGATGAGCCAGGCTTCATCATGCTGGGGGCCTTTCAAAGCAAGCCCGTATCCCCCCTGCTGGGCAAGGGATTCCTTGGTGATGTATTCGGAAAATTCAAGGCCTTTGGATTCCATGCCGATATCCTGCATAAAGGCCGCATCTGCTCCAAAGTCTTTTGCAAAGATTTTTTTCATCTGCCTGATCCCTTTGCCGACAATGGCGCCAAACCCTTCTCCTCTTGCCATCTGGTGGATGATTTCCAAAGCATTAAACCGGCTGCCAAAGCTCAAATCCATCCCGCCTGTATTATCGAGTGTTATCAGATTGTTCTCAAAACATTCCATGACAAATCCAAGGGAAGTCCCCACGGAAATAGTGTCTAAACCATAAGCGTCACAATAAAAATTAATTTCAAGAATGGTCTGGGCATCAAAAATACCCAGGTTGGAACCGCAGCCGGCAACGGTTTCGTATTCAGGCCCGTCCACAAATACTTTTTTGCCTCTATAGGGCCCTGTAAACGGTGAAAAGTCTTTTACCCCGTGGGCACAGGCAACGGCACAGCCTCTCCAGCATCCGTCAAATCCCTTGTCAAAGATGTGTTCATAGACTTCTTCCCCGATGACTTTACTTTCCGGATGGGATCCGTACTTGAAGTTATGAACCGGCAGGCAGTCATGATCATTCATAATGGGTACAAGGTGGGTGGTTCCGACAAGGGCCATCCTGTTCTGTTTGGGATCAAGTTCATTGATTTCTTTTGCATGGGTTTTGGTGACAAGCTTAAGCGCGTCAAAATCCGCAGGATTATTGGCTTTCATTGAAATGGCACCATATCGTGCCACAATGGCTTTAACTTTTTTATCGGCAAAAACGGTTCCAATACCGCCGCGGCCGGCCTGTTTATACCTGACCATTTTACGTCCGGCATCCCACCAGGAAAAATTCAGGCATCCGAAAAATGTATGTTCTGCACCCGGACCTGCCGTTACAACAGAAACATTGACAGGTTTATCCTGATCAAAATGGTGGGTTAAAACATCTGAAAGCTCATAGGAATCGGTTGGGAGGTTTTCTGCTTCAAATATTTGAATGGTGTTTTCAATTCCGTCAATGAAAATAACCGTATCCTGTTTTGCTTTCCCGTCAATCTGTATTACATCAAATCCGGCAAATTTTTTATAAGGTCCGAAATATCCGCCCACATTTGAATCAATGGGCGCGCCGGTTAAAGGAGAAATGGAAGTTACAATACTTTTCCCGCCACCGGGGTATCCGGGAGTCCCGCCCAGGGGCCCCGAAGAAATACAAATAGCATTTTCAGGGTCATCCCATTTGGTATCACCTGAAACCGCATTCCACATCAGCCAGAGATCATAGCCTTTCCCGCCGATAAACTTATTTTTTATCTGCTCTTCAATCGGATTGATAATGATATCGGCAGCATCAAGGTTAATACGAAGTGATTGATCCGTATACCCCTTTTTTATTTCTGCTTTTTCATAAGAGATGGCCTTTGTCTCTTTAAGATTGATTTGATCCATTTTATAACTCCTTAGGTATAGATATTTTCATGTAATTGATATTGATTTGAAATGGTTAAACCATTATTATTATATCCACTGCCGCTTGTCAACCAATGGAAGCAAATATTTAATCCGGCTAAATATGTAAAAAAACTTGACTTTTCACGGTATTCATAGTTAACCAGAAAATTAAAAGGCACACAATTATTCTGGGAAAAGGTAATATAAATGCTCATATTAGCAAATTTTTTTGAAGCCATAGCCGTTGTTCTGGATTACGGGCTTACGTTTTATATGTGGATCGTTGTTGCAGGCGCGGTTTTGTCATGGGTGAGTCCTGACCCTTACAATCCCATTGTAAGGTTTATTAATAATGTAACCGAACCTGTTTTCTATCAAATCAGAAAGAGACTTCCCGTGAATTTCGGGGGGCTTGATATATCTCCTGTCATAGTAATTTTAGTAATTATTTTTCTTCAGACGTTTGTTGTGAACAGCCTTCACGGGCTGGCACGCACAATAGCATAATAAAAAGTGAGGTATTCTTATGGGTATAACACCACTGGTTGTTAAGCAAAAAGAGTTCACGACAAGATTCAGAGGGTTTGATGTTCAGGAAGTGGATTATTTTCTTGAAGATGTGGTAAAAGAACTTAATGATTTGAATCATACCATTAAAAGTCTTCAAGAAGGAAACCACCGGATGAAACTGGAGAATCAGGGCTATAGAAAGAGAGAAAATTCTATGAAAAATGCCATGATTCAGTCTCATAAAATCCTGGATCAAATGAAAGAAAATGCTAAGAAATCTTCACAGGTGATTATTGCCAATGCTGAAGTTGAAGCGGAAAAAATGCTGAACAGGGCGCATAATCGGCTTTCACAGCTTCACAGTGATATTATTGAGCTGAAACGCCAGCGGATTCAGCTTGAAATGCAAATCAGTGCCGTACTCGAATCCCACGCAAAATTGCTTGAGATGACAAAGGAAGAAAATAAGGCTGCCGACGAAACCGATTCTACCTTAAAATTTATCAAACAGGCATAATTTATTAATACTTTGTTCCCACGCGTGTGCATGGGAGCAAGAGAACCATTAATTAAAAAGGGTAAACCCCCGGCTTTGCCGGGGAGACTCCCAGAGTTTGACAA
>JAHOYS010000189.1 GCA_019038815.1 Desulfobacterales bacterium
AAAAAAACCTGACACGTGTTTGAAACTGTTTTTCATCAGTTCAAATTATAAAACAAGATTATCTTTTATATTTCAGCAGGTTATCTTTTTTATCATACTTGGAATCAAAACGGCATCATAGTTGCTCTTAGGTTATTTAAGTGCGTTGGATGAATGTAAAAAGTTATTTTCATCATAAAATTAAAGAGAGCATCATGGATAAAAACCATCTCAAACGATCTATTTTAACCAATATGATAATCGTTCCGTTTATTCCTTTTTTATTGGTCATCGGAGTCAGTTTTTATTTTTTCACCACAGCACTTGAAACTAAGACAGTCAACAGTTTAAAGCGGATAGTTGAAGATCATTGTGGCATGATCGACTCATTTTTGATGGAACGTCAATCAGATCTTGAGTTCATCACAAACACATATGGTTTTGAAGAAATTAATTCTACCAAAGCCATTAATACCATCTTTGAAAATTTAAAAAACCGGTCAGGTGCGTTTGTTGATCTGGGACTTTTTGATTCCGTCGGCACCCACATAAGATACTCAGGCAAGTATGAACTGAAGGGAAAAGAGTATAAGGATGAGGTGTGGTTTAAAAAAGTCATGCAGACCGGATACTATATCAGTGATGTTTTTTTGGGATATAGAAACATTCCTCATTTTATTATTGCGATTCGGCAGGTCAGTGGGAATAAAACATGGGTACTTCGGGCAACCATTGACACCCTGTTTTTTAATACCCTGGTGTCAAAAGTCAGAATCGGGAGGACAGGAGAAGCCTATATCTTGAACAAGAACGGAATTGCACAAACCGTCAGGCGTTCCGGGGGCATCCGCCTTCTGGAAAAAGATCATGAATATCTCAAGTTTCCAAAATCAGAAAACAGTATTCATACATTTATTAAATCTGATTCTGAAAAGAACAAGTATCTGTATGCAACCACCCTGCTTAAAAACAGGGAATGGCTCATGGTGGTCAGGCAGGAAAAAAAGGATGCCTATAGATCTCTTTATTCAGCCTTTTATATTAATTTTATAATCATGGTAATCGGCGGGGCATTCATTGTCGTGATCGCGATATACACCACTGAACATATCCTCAAAAGGATCGAGCAGCTGGGGATGGAAAAAGAAAGCCTTGGAAATCAGTTGATCCGGGCTGCCCAACTGGCTGAAATCGGGGAAATGGCAGCCGGATTTGCCCATGAAATAAACAATCCTCTGCAAATTATTAAAAGTGAATATACCCTGATAGAAACCATCATGGATGAAATATTCGACCAAGACGGAATGGAAAAAAATGAGGATATAATAGATATTGAGGACTCACTGGACCAGATAAAACTTCAGGTGACCCGATGTTCTGAAATCACCCATGCTATTTTAAAGTTCGGTCGAAAAAATGAAATAAAAAAGCAGTTATTACGCCCGGTTATCGTTATTCCTGAAATTATCAGCATGATAGAAAAAAAAGCCGTGGTCGGTGGTATTGAAATTATTAAAAGTATTTCAGAACAAGCTCCCGGATTCATGGCAGATCCATCCCAGTTTCAGCAGGTAATGCTTAACCTTTTAAATAATGCCATGGATGCAATTGAAGAACGGCACGGTTCCTCTGGGGGAAGACTGAGTGTTGCGGTCTACAGGAAAAATGAAAACAGGGTTGAAATAAAAATTACTGACAATGGAACCGGCATCAGCCCTGAAAATATTGAAAAAGTATTTTCTCCTTTTTTTACCACAAAACCTGTGGGGAAAGGGACCGGGCTTGGGCTTTCCGTTTGTTATGGGATCATAGAAAGTTTTGCCGGTACCATGAAAGTCAATAGTGAACAAAATGTCGGCACGACATTTGTTATCAATCTGCCGGCTGTACATTAATGAAAATCAGGGAGGTTTATTGTGGAAAAAATGAAAATTATGCTGGTTGATGATGAAGAACGTTTTCTCAAAACAACCAAAAAACTTATTGAAAGAAAAGGGTATGAGGTTTTAACAGCTCAAGGCGGAGAGGAAGCCCTTGAAAAACTAAGACCTCAAAATATTCATGTGGTTATCCTTGATGTAAAGATGCCCGGGATGGACGGAAACGAGACACTAAAGGCAATCAAGGCACTTTATCCTCTGGTGGAAGTCATTATGCTCACTGGCCATGGCACAATGGATTCAGCCATTGATGGTCTGAAATCCGGAGCCTTTGATTACCTGGTGAAACCCGCTGATATTGAAGAAATTCTTGAAAAAGCAAAATATGCATTTGAAAAACGGCAGCACCGCGAGGAAAAAATTAGAATTGCACAAACCAAAAGATATATGAGATCCCCTCGCGAAATTCTCAAAGGCGATGATGAATAAAACTTTGATACAGGAAGGTTTATAAATGAAAAAAGAGAAGAAAGCTACTGGATATGATAAATATATAAACTGGAAAATGTTCATAATTCCAGTTGTCCTTTTTATAGCAGTCCTGCTCATGCCGACTCCATACGGAATGAAGGATGTTGGTGCTGAATACAAGGTCGGACCCAAAACAGTCGTGAAGCATATTACAAAAGAGCTGTTCGATACAGATAGTTCAGATGCGGAGCAGTGGCAACTGCTCACTGCCAGAATCATGGAAAAAAATATACGGATGGGTGCCTTGAATAAAACCCGTTTTTTAAAACGGGATATCAAGTGGTGCAATAAAAATAAAATCGAGGCCGGTCAGAACAACTTTGATAAAGCTTATGACTTTATCAAAACAAACATAGAGGAAGATAAGTTTCTGGCTGTTATGAAGGATGCACTGGAGGTAAGAAGAGAAGGTTTAAAGTATGAAGACTTGACCGGAAAGGACAAAAAAGCCGCTGACAAGGGTGCCTGGCATATAAAAGTTGCCATTGCCATGGGTATTTTTGTTGTGCTGTGTTTTTTAACAGAGTGCATTCCTCTGCCTGCCGTTGCCTTTTGCGTCGGTCTGATCCTTGTTTTTACAGGTGTGACCTCAAGGCAAGAAGTGGCTATGCTTTACTGGAGTGATGCCTGCTGGTTCATCATGGGCAGCCTGATGTTTGCTGCGGCCTTTGTTAAAACCGGAGTGGACAAACGGGTGTGCATGGCAATGTTCAAAAAACTGGCCGTCCCCAATACCAAATGGATCACCCTGATTTTCTTTTTGATTATATCACCTCTTGCAGCATTTATATCCGACCATGCCCTGGCCGCCATGTTCCTTCCCATTGGCATGCTTTTATACCAGAACAGTCTGACCAATGAAGTGCCTGAAGACAAGGAACTTGCAAAGCTTCTGATGATCAGTATTGCCATGGCCTGCAATATCG
This sequence comes from Desulfobacterales bacterium, assembly GCA_019038815.1. Lineage (GTDB taxonomy): Bacteria > Desulfobacterota > Desulfobacteria > Desulfobacterales > Desulfobacteraceae > Desulfobacula. The sequence goes on from JAHOYS010000189.1 coordinate 3,317, forward strand.
GTGGGCCGGGCGCTCCTTCCGGCGGGGCCAGGAATGTCATCATGATGACCTATCTCACCGATATGTTCGGCGTTGACATTGGATATTTTCAGTGGGTCACCTATTGTTTTCCCTTTGTCATTGTCATGATCCCTGTTACCTGGTTTATAACCAATCTTCGTTTCAGGCCTAAAATTGTCTCCCTGGCACCTGCCATGGAACACTTAAGGACGGAAATTGATAAAATGGGGGGATGGAATGGAAAGCAGATATGGGCTCTGATAATTTTTGTGATCATGTTGTTTGGATGGTTTACGGAAAAAATATTTTTTAATATGGGCATTTACCCCATCCGGCTGGGCATTGGTGTCATTGCCATAGCCGGTGCAGTCGCCTATATTCTGACCGGGGTTGTGAACTGGCGGGATTATCAGGATAAAGTGGACTGGGGGGTTGTATGGCTCTATGCAGGGGCCATTATATTTGGAAGAACACTGGATTCAACAGGCGCGGCCTATTGGCTGGCGCGATCCGTTATTGACTTCTTAGCACAGTTTGGCATGGAAGCGGGTCTTCCCTTAATGATGGTCAGTAACGGTCTGACATCCATTCTCACCAACCTTATGGCAGACGGACCAGCGGCTGCTTCTGTAGGACCCATTGCCCTGAATATGGCGGGCATGGTTCATCCGGGCACCACTTATCTGCCCTTCATGGCCATGGCAACCGCCATTGCATCGTCATTTGCATACTGCCTGATTATCGGCACGCCGCCCAATGCAATTGTCTATGCCAGTGGATACCTTGAGCCCAAAGATTATCTTCGGGTCGGCATCCCCATATTTTTCGTTGCCAATGTTGTTTTGCTTTTTTTGACCGGGATTTACTGGTCATTCAGAGGTTTTGGCATAATGCCTGGGTTTTAATCAAATTTTAAATGGATGATATTATGAATAAACAAATAAAAGATACAAAATCAAAAAAAATAATAATGGAAAACGGAAAGTTATTTTTCAGCAGAGAAACGGAACGAAGATTCTTTTTCTTTATGACAATCATCATGCTGGTGATGGGTATATTTGCAAAATGGATATAACCCCGGGACGGGGCAGATGAGTGATACAGAAAAAAGGTATTAAAGGAGTGAACAATCATGTTGGAAACCGCTTTAAAAAGCTGGCAGTTTTATTCTTATTCTCTGATTCAGCTTTTGATTGAACCCGGATTGTTTTTCAGGGAGCTTCCTGAAAAGACAACATTGAGAAGGACATTAGGGTTTATATTGATCTGCTGCGGTTTTTTTTCTATTGCAAGCCTTTTAACCGGGGCCTATTCCAGACCTGTCTGGATAATGGCAATCATCTTTTTTATTAATGCCGCAGGAATGATCATTATTTCATCATTATTAGGATATACGGCCATGGGTCTGATTTTTGGGAAACGTGCTTCTTTTTCGATTATTTTCAGTCTGTATGCCTTTTCATCCGGGGTGACCCTTTTCATATCCTGGCTGCCTTTTTTCCTATGGTTTTCCGAACCCTGGAAATGTTGGCTGATATACACAGGGTTTAAAAATACCTGCGGGTTTACATGGAAACAGGCATTGATAATTTTGCTGGTTTCTATGACGGTTCAATTTTTTCTAATATATTCAGCAGTGATAGCATTTGTTAATTAAAAGGATAAAACTTAGGTATCATGAAAACATTATAAAAAGTAATGGTCAATAAGGAGATAATATAAATGACAAAACAAATAAAAGTTTTAATGGTGGATGATGAAAAAAGATTCAGGGAAACGACAAAAAAAATACTGATGAAAAAAGGTTTTGAAACCATCCTTGCAGAAAGCGGTGAACAGGCTCTTGAACAAATCAGACAAGACCCGGATGTGGTTATTTTGGATATTAAAATGCCGGGTATTGACGGGCATGAGGCCCTGGCAAGGATAAAAAAGCTTAGACCGGATCTTCCAGTCATCATGCTGACCGGCCACGGTGACATGCCTTCAGCAAGGGAAGCCTTTGTTGAAGGAGCCTTTGACTATCTGAGCAAACCCTGTGATATTGATCTTCTGGCAGCAAAAATAAAGGAAGCCTGCCATTCGGAGAATAAATCGTTCGAACATGAAGAAAGACATGTTGCATCTGTCATGATTCCTATTCTTGAGTATACCACCATTAATGAAAGAAAAACCGTTGAGGATGCAATTAATGAATTAAGGAAATCGTTTATAAAAAAAATAGCCACAAATCAAATAATGGAGACCGGTCATCGGTCGATCCTCGTGAAGGGTTCCGATAAAGAAATTAAGGGGATATTGACCATTCGAGACCTGCTGGAAACACTCATGCCGGGTTATCTTTCCGCACCCAAGCCATCCCTGGCTGACAGTGTTGAATTTTCCCCCATGTTCTGGGATGGCATGTTCAGCAAAGGAGTTCAGGACGTCAAGGACAAATGTATCAGCGATGTGATGTCACCATCGCCTGTTTCCATTGACGGAAGATCCAATTTGATGGAGGCGGCATATCTCATGCTGCACAACAACGAGAGACGTCTGCTGGTCACATTGTTTGACAAGATAGTGGGCATAGTAAGGGAGCAGGATCTGTTTTTTGCCCTGGCAAAAATTTTGAAATCATAGTATTGTCTGTGATCATGAAATCTGGGGGGCGGTGAAAATGTATTTTCCAATTGCTGAAATCCAAGCCAACCCGTATGTCGTTTTTTTTGTGGCTTTGATCGTCTCCTTTTTTACTTCAATGGGTGGTATCTCCGGTGCATTTTTATTACTGCCTTTTCAAATGAGCGTTCTCGGGTATACGTCACCTTCAGTTTCTGCCACCAATCATGTTTTCAATATCATTGCCATACCCAGCGGAGTATACCGGTATATTAAAGAAAAAAGAATGCTGTGGCCCTTGGCCAATGCTATCATTATCGGAACTCTGCCCGGGGTTTTTATCGGTGCATGGGT
>JAHOYS010000138.1 GCA_019038815.1 Desulfobacterales bacterium
AATATACACCTTTAGGATGAAACCTCTGCGCTTCACATAATACAGCGCGAATCAAGGTATAATATTACAAATAGCGAAAAAGTCAAGCATTAAATAAACAACAACGATATTTATTCCCATCTTTTTACGGACGCGGATCACCCATAGCCCTTTCTTTTCTAATCAAACAACTTTTTGATCTGTTCTATCTTATTTTGTTGTTCATTGCACAAAAGGTGGGCTGTTTTTAAATCTATTTTTTCAAATCGCAATGTATCCCCGGGGATTGACTGGGCAACTTTTGGGATGTCTGAAGAAATGATGGTCGCAATTTTCATATATCCGCCAACGGTCTGTTCAACCAGAAGAATAATGGGCTGTCCGTCAGCAGGAATTTGTACACTGCCGGGCATGCTGGATTCCGACACGATACTTTTGGGCATTCCTTTTCTGATTTCAATACAAGGCCCCTGAAGACGATACCCCATACGATTTGCTTTTGGGGTGACTAAAAATTTGGACTTAAAAAAGAGTTCAAGTCCTTTATCAAAAAAAATATCCTGAGGACCTGGAATAGCACGAATAATTTTATCTGATAAATAATCGGGTATCATTTTTTCAGGGACAAGACGCAGTTTATCCAGCAGCTTTGCATCTTTGGATTTAAGCACATCTCCTTTTTCAAGAATTCTGCCCAAAAACCCCCCGAGTCTGCCGCCGGTATAAGTAGAATAACTTCCCATAACCTTTGGGACATCTATGCCGCCGTTCACGGCAAGGTATGCCCGGCACCCCTGCTTGACCTGCTGAATGGATAAAATATCCCCTTTTTCCAGGCGGATACTCTGCCATTCCAACATGGGCCTGTCATTCACCGTAATCCCGATATTTGCCCCTGTCACAGCAACATCAATGGGGGAAAGCACTTCCAGAACAGGTCCAATTACTGTAATCTCCAGAACTGCATGGTTTTCAGGGTTTCCTACCAGCAGATTGGCAAAGACCGGTGCAAACTTATCCAGGACCCCTGTAACAGGGATGCCCATTTCCTGGTATCCAATTCTGCCCATATCCTGAACAGTCGTATATCCCCCGGGAGATAACACCCGTAAGCTTTCCATTAAAGGGTCTCCTTTTTTGAGATTTCCTCAAACTCACGTTCAGTAATAGGTGTAAATTTTATTTTATCTCCTGCCTGGTATAAGAGCGGATTTGATCGATCGGGATCAAACAGGTTCAAAGGCGTTTTTCCTATCAACTGCCATCCACCCGGGCTTTCAATGGGGTAAACACCTGTCTGATTATTGGCAATACCCACAGACCCTTTGGGAACTTTTAAACGCGGTGTTTCAAGCCTGGGTGTAAATAATTTTTCTGACAATCCGCCCAGGAAAGGAAATCCCGGGGTAAACCCCACCATATATATCAGATACTCGGATTCAGAATGGATTTTTATGACGTCATCGATTGTAATATTATTGGTGCGTGCCACATTTTCAATATCAGGGCCATACTCCTTACCATAGCAGACTTGAATCTCAATAATTTTTGAAGGTGGGATACTTTCCCCTTGTATTCTTTCTTCCAGCTGGCCCATGAAATTTTCAAGGATATACGGATTTGTCAAACCTGGAATATAAACAACGAGAAGAGACCGGTATGTCGGAATAATTTCCACAACCCCTTTAGGCCTGTTCTCTTTCATACTTTTGGCCATGGTCCTGACTTTTCTATTAACGTCTTGGTCTATACCTTCTCCATACTCTGCAAGCAATCCTCGGTCTCCTGCAATGCAATACTTTGTTTTATCAAATAATCCGGCTTTCATGATCTCTTATGTTTTTCCCATGGATTCTACATTGATATCATTATTTTTAAACACCTTTCGGATGGTTTCAACCAGTTTAATCGCAGAAGGTGTATCTCCGTGCACACAAAGTGTTTTGGCCTTTAATTCAATGGTTGACCCATCCGTTGCTATGACGATACCGTCTTTTGCCATAAGAAGTGCTCTTTGAGCCACTTCATCAGGATCTGTAATCACGGCCCCGGGATTTGCTCTGGGAGCAAGCGTCCCTTCCGGGGTATAGGCCCTGTCAGGGAAGGCCTCATACATGACTTTGAGTCCAATCTCTTCTCCCACCCGGGTCATGAGTTCCCCCTTTTTCCCGGCCAGTGCGACAAAGTAAAGATCCGGGTTGATACTGACAATGGCCTGGGCAACAGCTCTTGCGATCTTCTCATTGTCAACTGCTGTAAGGTAAAGAGCTCCATGGGGTTTTACATGTTGAAGTTTTACCTGGTTCACCGTACAAAATGCCTGGAGCGCTCCAACCTGGTAAATAATATATTGCCTGATCTCTTCGGGTGTACAATTCATATTTCTGCGGCCAAATCCAAGAAGGTCGGGGTATCCGGGATGTGCACCAATACCGACACCCTGGTCTTTTGCCATTTTTACAGTCGTTTCCATGACTTTGGGATCGCCTGCGTGCCAGCCGCAGGCAATATTGGCAGATGTAATAAATTTAAGAACTGATTCATCCATGCCTATTTTATAAGCACCAAAACTTTCTCCCATATCACAGTTCAAATCAATTGATTTCATATGAGTCTCCTTCTTTATTTCATTTGATGCTCTATTTGCCCACCATTAACTCCGGCAAAAAAAGTGCGATTTTAGGGAAAATAGTCACAATGACAGTTGTCAACACCATTAAAAAGAAAAACGGCAAAGCATATCGGGCAATTTTCATGATGGGTTCATTGGTCAATCCCTGTATGACAAACAGGTTGAAGCCAACCGGCGGTGTAATTTGACTCAGCTCAACCATGAGGATGAGGTAAATACCGAACCAAATGGGATCAAATCCTGCTGCAGTTACCATGGGAAGGGCAATGGGAAGTGTCATGACCACAATGGAAAACCCATCCAGCAAACAGCCCAGGACAATATAAACACAGCCTAAAAGAATCATGAGCATGTAGGGAGATAAATTCAATTCAGTGACAGCCTGGGTGATGGCCGCGGGAATTCCTAGAAATCCCATGGAGCGGGATAAAAACCCGGCCCCCACAACAATCAGCATGATCATTGCATTTGTTTTCACCGCACCTATCAGACATTCGAAAATAATTTTAAAGCTCATCTGCTTATTAATAACAGCAAAACCAAATGCCCCTAGAACACCCAGGGCTGCTGCCTCTGTCGGGGTTGCAAATCCACCGTAAATACTTCCAAGCACCATTAAAATCAGCAGGATGACAGGTGCAAGATCCTTTAATGCGATGAACCGCTCCGACCACGAATAATTTTGCTGTGCCCTGGGAGCTATTTCAGGATTTTTAATGCCCCGATATATAATATAAGCAGAATAAATACTCGCAAGAAGCAATCCCGGCAGCACTCCTGCCATGAACATTTTTCCAATGGAAACTTCTGCCAGTATGGCATACACAATCATGATCAAAGACGGCGGGATCAAAAACCCAAGCGTACCGGCACCGGCTAGAGACCCCATGGAAAGACTCCTGTCGTATCCCAGTTTGTCAAATTCCGACAATGTAATTCTTCCCACGGTTGCCGTGGTGGCGGCACTGGAACCGGATACTGCGGCAAACAGCGTACAGGATACAATATTCATCAATAACAGACCACCTGGAAGCCGGTACAGCCATGGCACAAGAGACTTAAATAATTTCTCTGAAATTCCTGAGCGATACAAAATCTCGCCCATGAGTATAAAAAGGGGCAAGGCAACATACTCCCATTTTTCAACAGTTGCCCAGACTGAGGAGGCGATATTGTGACCTGCCGGCAAAGAACTAAAAAATGCCATGCCAACAAAACCCACGATAAACAAGCTGAATCCAACCCATATTCCTGCGGCAAGGGTTAAAAAAAGAACGCCAAACACAACAAAAGACATAAACACAAGGCTTGCTTCCATTATAAAACCTCCTCTTTGGTTTTAAGAGCCTGCCAGGTTTTAAAAACAGTTCCGACAAGTTGAATGAAAAAGCAGCCAGCACCCACTAACATAATCGCCTGGGGAATCCATATGGGTGTGTTGGTCAATGTTCCTGATGTGGACTTATATCGATAGGTGGCGCTGACCATTTTAAAAAGGTACCACCATACATATCCCATAAACAATGTGGTAATCACGGTTGCAACAAAAGCGATAACCCTTGAAATAGTTTCAGGCAGCAAGCCTAAAATTAAAGTGATCCTGATATGGCCTTTTTCCTTGAGGCAGTATCCAGCCCCTAAAAAAATAATGGCGGCAAGACCATAGGCGCTGTATTCATCTGCGATCAGGGTTGTTTTCTGAAGCGTGTTCCATAAAAAGATTTCTACGAGGATTAACAAGGTCATCAACCCCAGGAGAACTGCCGACACTTTTGCCGTCACATCACTCAAACCATCTGAAAACTTTATCAATTTGTTCATATTGACCACCAAATTTTTTGCAATGAGTGTTTAGCAATGGACACACAATGATGCCCATTGCAACAAAGATGAGATAACTTGTATTTTACAATTACCTATCTAACGGCCTGTTATCCTGTAATATTCATCTAGAATACCCTGGGCATCAGCACCTGCTTTTTTGACCCAATCTGCCCTTAATGTGTCGCCGATTTTATCCAGCTGTGTGCGGAATTCTTTAGTTACAGGATCAATTGTCATGCCGTTTTCTACTAATTTGGCACGGCTTTTCCGATCCATATCTCCGGCAAGATTCCACATTTCATCTTCCATCTGAGCGGCAATTTCCATGACGATGTTCTGGATATTTTGGGGCAGCTTATTCCAGGCTTTAATATTTACATTGATCATATTGACAGGACCCACAATATTAATAGGGGTAAAGTATTTTAAAATCTCCCAGGCTTTGGCATCCACACCAGAAGCTGAGGATGTATACATGGAATCTAAGAGACCTGCTTTCATGGCCGGATACACCTCACCGAACGGCATTTTTCTTGCTGCAAACCCGGTTGCTTTTCCAAAAGCAAGCCCGGTGCCGTCATAGACCCTCATTTTCAAGCCCTTCAGGTCTGCTTCGCTTTTAATGGCACGCTGGGTATAGATACCGGAAAACGGCCATACTGAAGTATAAATGGTTTTCTGATTAAATTTTTCCAAAACCTTTGCATAAGTTGGTTTTGAAAGCTGATACAAAAGACGCTGTTCAAAGGCATTGGAAGAAATAAAGGGTTGCGCTGTCAAAGCAAGAACCGGTGCATCTCCTTCTACCATGCCCGTGGGTATTTCAGCAATGGCCAGCACGCCTTCAGCAATGCCGCGAAGCAGCTCAGGACCTTTAAACCCCAATGCCGCACCTGGATGAAGTACAATGGTCAGCTCACCGTTTGTAGCCTTTGCCACACGGTCTGCAAAGGTTTTAGCACCGACAGAATGAAAATTTCCTGCAGGATAATTCAAATGCATATCCCACTTTGTTTTTGCCATGACACTTGAAAAAGATGCCAGAACAAAAGACAAACTGATTAAAGCCATTAGTAATTTTTTCATTGTTTTCTCCTATCTTAAGGTTAACCGTTTATAATTAAGAGGACATTGAAGTTGTCCTTTCACTCAAAATTCAAGACGTCATGATAACAATTACCCTTAAACTGATTCTCTTTAAGAATAGCCTTTTTATAACGTTAAAATATACTTGACATAGATTTAAAATATATGTCAAGTATATTTTAAAAAAATTCAAAAATAAATTGAACTGGCTTCAGACACTAATCCAATTCAATTTCAATTAATGCCTGGTCTTTCATGACTAATTCTTCATTCTCACCCAGTATTCTGGAAACTCTCCCTGCCCTTTCGCTTCTAATTATTGTATAATTTTTTATCAGATCATGACCGAATTATTTTGTTTCATAGAAACTTGACATAGATTACATATATATGTCAAGTATATGTAAATACCATATACTACAAATAATAATGAGGATACCATGAAACCGGCAAATAAAATAAAAAAAAAGCCAAAACAACCCCTTGCTGACACTGCTTATAAAACCATTGTTCGAAAAATAATTTCCCTGGAATATCAGCCCAGCCAGCATCTTGAAGAAAATCAGCTTGTTGAGGATCTCGGGATTGGCAGAACACCTATCCGGGAAGCGCTTGTAAGGTTACGCGGTGAAAAAATGCTGGAGTCTCATCCCAATAAAGGGGTAGTGGTTCGCCCCATTACCATACAGAATGCCAAAGCCATGTTTGAGAGCATGGAAGTTATTGAGCTTGGGATTGCTGATCTTGCCA
>JAHOYS010000107.1 GCA_019038815.1 Desulfobacterales bacterium
AATTAATCAGCACACTGAATGCTCTAAGTTCCAAAAAATTAAAACCGGCACTCAAGTATTATCCAATCAAAAAGTTAGACTTCTGGGTGCTGTCTTTGGCAACCGCTAACCCCACATATGATTTTTTTTCTTGACACAAAAAAAACACAAGGCTAAGAATAATAACGGTGTTTATCTTTTCAATATTAATTAATTTGGAGACGAATTATGAAAAACATGGTTAAACTTACTGTTCTATCAGTCCTTTTTTACTTTTGTTTTATTGCCTCAGGCTTTGCCCAGGACGCTTCCATTGTCGGGAAGTGGAAAACCATTGATGACAAAACCAATGAACCCAAATCCATTGTACAAATTTATGAAAAGGATGGGAAATATTTTGGTCAGATAAAAGAGCTGTTTCGAAAACCAGGCGAAGATCCTGATCCTGTCTGCGACAAATGCCCGGATGATGATCCCCGTAAAGACCAGCTGACAAAAGGAATGATCATTATTAAAGACCTTGTTGAGAAAAACGGCAAATACAGCGGCGGCAGCATACTGGATCCTAAAGAAGGGAAAATCTACACTTGTACATTATGGATTGAAGAAGGCAAGCTTATGGTCAGAGGTTATATCCTCTTTTTCTACAGAACTCAGACATGGCACAGGGTTGAATAAATCAGCTGATTTTTTCAATCATGCAGAAGCTGTCATAATAGGCAGCCTGCTTGCCCATATCTGAAATCCTGGAATCTGTCAGATAATTTACAGCTCCGCTTTTATGCCAGAACCCCTGGTAAATAAAAGCGGAGCTGTCACAAATGCTTTCATCCATGCATAACCTTGCCTTTAACTTTGCCTTCCTGCCTTTGACAAACACATAAGGTTCCTCTTGAACAGCAAATTTTCTGGCTGTTTTCCGGTTCAAGTACACTGTTGGAACTTCATCATTGAAAGCAAACCCTTGAGAATGCATTGAATCAATCGTGTGACAGGTCAAAAGCCTTAATGGGAACTGATCATTTCCACTGCTGGGTTCCATAAAGGCTGGAAGCGGTGAAAGCCCGTCCTGAAATGCCTGTTCACTATAAAGTTCGATTTTTCCGGAAGGCGTTCCAAAGACTTTGTCTTCCCAGGCAATTTCATCTTTTTCTATCCTTAAATATGCTTCAGGCAACTGGGTAAAACTTTTTCCAAGCTTGTCCAGAAAAGGCTGCGCGCTCTTTTTCAAATACTCTTCAGAATCCTTGAACCCAAGATTTTTCAATCCGATTTTTTTTGCCAGTTCCAGATAAAATTCAAACTCAGACATAAGCCCTTCAGGCGGATCAACCGCCTTTTGTGAATAGTTCAATACAGGAGAATACATGGACGTTGCAAAAAGATCCTCCTGTTCAAATACAAAAGCTGCCGGGAGAACAATATCTGCCTGTTCAGCCGTATCTGTCATAAAATGATCAAACACAACCTTAAACTCAACCCTGGAAAAAGACCGGACTGTTTTTTCAAGATCAGGGCTCTGGGTCAAAGGATTCCCGCTTGCAACAAAAATGGCCTTGACAGGCGGATCATCTGCCGCCTCTAAAAACCCGCCCAGCTTTCCAATAGTAAAAAGCCGTCTGTTCTTTGCATATATCTCACTTTTCCTGTCCAGATCATAAAGATACGGACTGATGGATCTTGCTGCGTAGTTAACACCGCAGCCCTTTTTTCCAATCTTTCCTGTAACGGCTGCCAAAGCATCAATACATCTGATATTGTTTCCACCATTCTGGTAACGCTGCATGCCAAATCCGATATAGATGGATGCTGTTTTTGCCCCTGCATATTGCAATGCCATGGATTGGATAATTTCAGAGCTGATTCCTGTAATCTGCTCTGCCCTTTTAAGGGTAAAGGATGATGCATATGCTTTAAACCGGTTAAACCCCAGAACATATTTTTCAATAAATCTTTTATCATGAAGATTATTTTCAATAATTGTATTGGCCATGGCAAGGGCAAGGGCGCCGTCTGTTGAAGGCCTGATCCGGACATAATCATCAAAGGCTTTGGCCGTAGCTGTTTTTACAGGATCAATAACAATAATACGGCTGCCCTTTTTCTGGGCCTGTTTAAGCAGTGTATACAAATGAATACTGGTGTATTTAGGGTTTCTGCCCCACACAAGAATGGTGTCGGCATTTAAAACATCATCCGGGAAATGCCCTTTGGGACTGCCGAAATCATATTGCTGTGCCGCAATTCCAGCCCCCCAGCAAAGGCTTCCCCGGGGCTGTGTCACCCCTCCAAAACAATTAAAAAATATACTTTGAATCCTGTTTTTAAGGCCGCCATATCCATCACTGGTGTAATTTAAAACAGCCTTTGTTCCAAATTCCTGTTTAATAGATGCAAGTTTATCAGCAATTATATGAAAAACTTTTTCATAGGAAATCTTGACAAACTGACCGTTCTTTTTAATCAGAGGGTGCCTTATCCTGTCCGGGTGCAACATCCTTTGAACAAGATCTTTTCCTTTTTTACAGGTAAATCCTTTTGTGACAGGATGATGAGGGTCCCCTGCAAAATTTATGATTCGTCCTTGTTCAACCGTGACAACAAACCTGCAAAGATCACAACAGTCCATTGGACAGGAAACACTGACTTGTCTTTTCATTGAATCACTCTTTTTTAAAAAAACTATGGCTTAATTCTGATAGAAGGATACAACCCTTTAAGCTCTCCTGTTCGATATGGCTGAATCGTATTAAAGGATATGTTTTGATCATCCTGAGCATGTCCCCGTTTTTCACCCTTGTTAAACAATGCACCATTTGCAAGTAAAACCTGATTGATCCTCCTTCGGAAAGCATCTATAAAAACCGAGCCCTTGCCAGTAAAAGCCATTTTTCCTATTTTCAGGCTATCCCGTACTTCAGCAAGATCATCCAGTGCAATAGTTTGATTTTTTATATCCTCATTGGAACCGATAAATCCCCATATCAGATGTTCATCGGGTATTTTAATCGGGGCATCAGAGTCTATAATAGTGTGCGGCATCACAATACATCCTTCACCGATTTGAATTCGTGCATCGGGTTTTCCATTTAAAAATGAATTAAAGCCAACAAAGGTTTCACGACCGACATCTGAATGGATTATTTTCCCGCCATGCGCTGTGACACACAAACCGGCAAGATTTGAATGAATAATGTAAGTGTTTTCCTGGGCATTAGAACCATCTCCCATTACAGCGTTATCCAAAAACGCTCTTTGAGAGACAAGAACATTTTCACCGATGCGTGTTTTCCCCAGGATCACGGCATATCTGTTGACGGCAGAACTATCCGGAGCTTTAATAGGTTCAAGATTCATTGCATCAAATAACTTTTCATAATCCTGCTCCCGTTCTTTAACAAAATCATAGATGATCCCCCGGGGCTGATATGAAGTATTTATTCCAACAAAATTATCCAAAATTTCTTTTTTAAACTTATATTTGAACTCAAAATTAGGACTTCGCACCCACACGGTTCCGGGATCAATTTTTCTATGGAAAAGCTCGCCTGCCTGAACATATGAAAATTCACCCACAATGCAGGAATGAAGATTCATAAGATCCACGGTTGCAAAAGGACCTAAAAAACAGCCCTCAAGAGTTGTTCCGTGAATATTGACGTAATGAGCCGAAACTGTGTTGTGAATACCAAATTGTTCGGGACTCTCAAGATTGTGGGAGTTGGAGTGAACAAGGGTTTTATAAAGAAGACTATCCCTGATCGTAATCATTTCATCTTCAACAAGGGGAATGTTCATTGCACAACGGACATTCTCACCTTTTCTTTTTAGTTCATCACCTCTAACGTCACTTTTATAAATGGCAGACCTTCCCACATAACATTTTCCAAGAAAATAACTGCCGCCAATATTAGAATTTTTAAAATGAAAATAAATGGGGTGATGAGATGTGATTCCATAAAATGCATAAAACTTCAACATTTTATCATGATCAAGGGCATTTGTTACAAAAGGTTCAGTATCAAAATCAAATTCGCTTAAATTACAATTAACACGACTGACAATTCTATCATTAAGTTGCTTTAGCTGGTTCATGTTTACACTCCTCATATATAAAGAAAAATAGCTTTAGTGTCGCAAACAAATTAAATATACAAAAAATCCATACCATAGAAATATATAAGAGACAAGATATAAGGCTTTTAGATTTGAGTCTACCAGCCTTATTTTGACAAATTCCACCAAAATTGCAATACTATCCTTTATTTAAATTAAATTGGATAAAAGCTTAATGAATATAAATAACCCCAGAATCCTTGCCCCTGCAGGTGATAAAAATTGTTTTCTCGCGGCCATTGCTGCCGGTGCCGATGCAATCTATTGCGGTCTGAAAATATTTTCCGCACGCATGGAGGCCCAAAACTTCAGCATAGAAGAACTGGCAGGTTTAACAAAACTTGCCAAATCCAAAAACATCGACGTATATATTGCATTTAATTCTATTATCAAGGAATCCGAGCAGGAAAAAGTTTTTAAGATTCTTAGCAAACTCTGTAAATTTGTTGATTTTGATGCCCTGATTGTTCAGGATCTTGCCATGCTGAACCTGGCCAAAGAAGCAGGATTTAAAAAAGAATTTCACCTTTCTACTCTTGGCAACTGCACGTTCCCTTCCGGTTTGAAAACATCAAAACAATTGGGGTTCGAAAGGATTGTTCTACCCAGGGAATTTACCATTGATGAAATAAAAAAGATGGCTCTGAACACCCCCGAAGATATCGAACTTGAAGTGTTTGTCCATGGGGCGCTGTGCTACAGCATTTCAGGGCGATGCTATTGGAGTTCATGGTTTGGCGGCAAAAGCTCCCTGCGGGGCAGATGTGTTCAGCCTTGCAGGAGAATATATGATCAGAAAGGTCAAAAAAAAAGACATTTCTCATGTATGGATTTTTCTGCTGATGTGTTGGTGAAAGTATTAAAGACAATTCCACAAATTACTACCTGGAAAATTGAAGGCCGGAAAAAAAGCCCCCATTATGTTTATTATACGGTTAAAGCATATAAGTTATTACGAGATGACCCCAAAAAAAAGAAAGAAGCTCTTTTATACCTTGATTATGCCATGGGAAGAGAATTTACCCATTATAATCTTTTATCCCAGAGAATAATGAATCCTTTGGATCACACTTCAGAAACAGGCTCCGGACTCTTTGCAGGAAGGATAAAAAATCCTGCATCACCCTACTTTGTCACAAGAGAGGCACTCTTCCCTTCAGATCTTTTAAGAATCGGATTTGAAGATGATCAATCCCATACCATTCAAAGAGTCACACGGGCTGTACCTAAAAAAGGGAAATTCTATTTAAACAAAAAATCTAACTTTAAAATTAAAAAAGGGACCTCTGTTTATATTATTGACAGGAGAGGGCAAGAACTTGCCACGGTTATTAAAACCCTTGATGATGAGCTTGCAGGCATGGAAACGATAAGGATTCGACCTGCTGAGAATAAATTTAAGGCGGCTGTCCCCAAAAAACCTGTAAAATCAAAAAATAAAATACAGGAAATGACCATTTCAAGGGGTAAGCTTCGACAGCGATCTGTATCATCAGCTGCGGGTGTATGGATTTCGACCCAGAGATATTCTGTGCCTCCTTCGAGCAGGAACTGGCTATGGCTGGATCCTGTTTTGTTTCCGGGTGAAGAAAAAATATGTTCTGAGTATATTGCCAGGGCCATAAAAAAAGGGGCAAAAAACTTTGTATTAAATGCAGTCTGGCAGCTCTCTTTTTTTAAAAACCCAAAGCAGTTAAATATCTGGGCAGGACCCTTTTGCAATATCACCAACAGCATGACGGTAAATCTATTGAAACCATATGGATTCTCCGGTGCCATTATCAGCCCGGAGCTTGACCAGGAGACATTTTGTTCTCTGCCTGATACTTGTGAATTGCCACTTGGAGTTGTCATTTATGGCAACTGGCCATTGGGTATCTCAAGAATCATTTCAAAAGATCTTAAAACGAACCAGGCATTTACAAGCCCCATGGGTGAAACAGCCTGGATTTCAAAACAAAACAGCAATTATTTTGTTTTTCCCAATTGGTATCTTGATTTAACTTCCAAAAAAGAACAGCTTAAAAAAGCCGGGTTTTCACTCTTTATCAATATACATGAAAATATACCCCGTGGTGTAAAGATAAAAAACCGGCCCGGGTTATGGAACTGGAAC
>JAHOYS010000215.1 GCA_019038815.1 Desulfobacterales bacterium
GCAGTTAACCCCTTTGTTTGAGAAAAGCCCGTTGGCAAGTACATTGAATTCATCAGCAGTTGAATCCCGAATAGTCCTGATTCTCCAGTCATGTTTGAGTGTATCGCCGTCATAGACACCGATAACGGTATTTGTGTTTCCCACGTCAATCACAAGAAGCATAAGTTTCTCCTTTATTCTATTTTTACTGTAAACACTTGTGGGTCAGCCTCTGTCATCATCAGATCCACTGGGATGTTAATATATGCATGCCGGGCATATATACCCGGCTTAAGTCCTTTTAGATCAATAAATGAATAGATCTGATTCATGATTTCCTTATTGCTTAATGTCTCAAAGGGACCTTTAATCCGGATCGTTATTTCAGAGGGTTCAATATTGACCGCAGATGTACAATTCCATACCTGGATGGGAATATTTTTAATTGTTTTTGATACCAGCTGTTGCTGAATCGGAACGCTTGCAATAATGATGTGATCTGATGAGGAAATAATAGACGGGTTGTCCAGATCCAGAGGAATCTTTTTTTTAAAATTCTCATTGGCATTTGTAAGATCAATGGGCTTTGTCTTTAACTCCATGATCGAATTAATCAAGGGAGCAGCACCGGCCAGTTCAACACTGGCAGGTTCTGTGGCAGCTTCCAGTGCAATATACCCCTTGGCAGGCTTCCCTGTATAGGGCACTGATACTTGAAAGGTTTTTTTTATCTTTTTTTCAAGTTGAACGCTTAGATAAGAGGGATTAATACTCAGGATTGTTATGGCAGGGTTCATGGGAATTCGTTTTTCCTCCACAGGGATCAAATATGTACCCGGTTCAATGGAGTCGGAAGCACCAGCAGGATCAAACTCAAGATCAGTATAAAGATCCACAGGATAGCGGATGTCTTCCTTGTTGATGAATTCCATTAATTTGGGATCAGTCTGGATTCTGATTTCAATTTTATCCGTGTGGAAGTATGTCAAAACCATATTTTCCGGTACATTGGAAAAGTCCACAGGAAGTAGAAGATCCGTCTCAACCGGTTCTGTGGTACAGCTGTAAAAACAAAAAGGAATAAAGACCAACAAAAAAATTAAGAGATTGCAGTAGAGCTTAAGCTTATGCATTCCTGATCGAATCTATAATAAGGGTAAAAGAGTTGACTTTTTCAACGTCATGAACTCTGACAATGTGGGCACCCTTCAGGATGGAGGCTGCAACAGCTGCCAAAGAGCCGTCTTCTGCCTTTATACTATCCGGCCCAACCGGGGTTCTGCTGTTTTCGCTGAGGATATTCTGAATGAATGATTTCCGTGATGGTCCCATGAGAACAGGGAATCCAAGTGCGGTAATCTTTTCAAGCTGATTGATGATGACAAGGTTATGTTCAACGGTTTTGCCGAAACCGATTCCAGGATCAAGGATGATACGGTTCTTTTGTATTCCTTTTTCCATGGCATATGTTACTCTTGACTCAAAATAGTTTGTGATTTCAAGCATCAAATCATCATAATCGGGTTTCACCTGCATGGTTTCGGGGGTTCCCTTCATATGCATCAGCACAACCGGCACATCCCTTTGGGCGGCAAGGTCAGCCATGGCAGGATCTTTTTCAAAAGCAGAGATATCATTGATGATGGCAGCACCTGCATTGAGAGCCTCTTTTGCAACAGCGGATTTCACCGTATCAATGGAAATAGGTACGGCAATTTGTTTTGACAGGTTTTCAATGACCGGTATGACCCGGTCAAGCTCTTCTTGTTCCGAAACCGGTGTTGCAAAGGGCCTTGTTGATTCGCCGCCAATATCAAGGATATGCGCTCCGTCATTCACAAGCTTGATACCTTGGCTTACCGCTGTTTCAAAGGTGTTGAATTTTCCGCCGTCTGAAAAGGAATCCGGAGTTACATTTAAAATTCCCATAATGCAGGTTTTAGGACCTAACTCAAGGCGGAATCTGTCAAATTCAAGTATGCATGACTGCATGATGTTCCTCTGTTTAAGATTACTCTGGCTTTGAATCATCAGGATTTTCGGCTTCATCAACAGTTTCAATGTTTTCCCTGTCGTTCCCCTCGGATTTGTTTTGATCTTCGGGTTCGGCTGTATGTTTCGGCTGTGTATATACGTTCTTTTTGCCGAAAAAATCAAAATCAGGTCGAATGGATGCAATGAGGTCATCGAGTTCCGGGCCCAGAACAGTCTCTTTTTCAATAAGTAGATCGGTTAATGCATGAAGAATATCAATATTTTCTTCAAGGCATTTTTTTGCGGTCTGGTATGCCCGGTCAACGATCAAAGCAACCTCAGCATCAATTTTTCTAGCTGTTTCTTCTGAATATGTTTTGGCCTGGGTCATTTCTCGACCGATAAAAATATTATCTTCATGATTTTCATAGGAAAGGGGCGCCAGGTTGTCACTCATGCCGAATGTCCTGATCATCCTGTTGGCAAGAGCAGTGGCCTGTTTGATATCGTTGGAGGCACCCGTACTGATTCGTTTGAAAATGATTTCTTCTGCGACACGGCCGCCAAAGGCAATGGCAAGTTCATTTTCAAGCTGATCCTTATATTTGAAATCCCCTTCTTCAGGAAGAAACCAGGTTACTCCGGCAGCCCTGCCCCTGGGAATAATGGTAATCTTATTGACAGCATCAGTATTTGGCAGGAACCTTGCTACAAGAGCATGTCCGCCTTCATGATAGGCTGTGGTTTTCTTTTCTTCTTCCTTGATAACTTTGGACTTTCTCTCAAGCCCCATGTAAACTTTATCTTTTGAATCTTCAAAATCTTTCATGGTCAGTTTTTCATGATTCTGTTTAGCTGCCAGAAGTGCTGCTTCATTCACAAGATTTTCAAGATCAGCACCGGAAAACCCCGGGGTGCCTTTTGCCAGAATCGCCGTATCAACATCATTGGCCAGAGGGGTCTTTTTCATGTGAACTCTTAAAATACCTTCCCGACCTTTAATATCAGGCATATCCACCATGACCTGGCGGTCAAACCGTCCCGGACGAAGCAGGGCCGGATCAAGGACATCTGCCCGGTTGGTGGCTGCCATAAGGATAACGCCTTCATTGGATTCAAAGCCGTCCATTTCAACAAGAAGCTGATTCAGGGTCTGCTCTCTTTCATCATGTCCTCCTCCCAGGCCCGCACCTCTTTGACGTCCAACTGCATCAATCTCATCAATAAATATGATACAGGGTGCATTTTTTTTGCCCTGGGCAAAGAGATCTCTTACCCTGGAAGCACCAACACCCACAAACATTTCAACAAAATCAGAGCCGCTGATGGTGAAAAACGGGACCTCGGCCTCACCGGCAACAGCCCTTGACAAGAGTGTCTTTCCAGTTCCGGGATTTCCCACGAGCAATACTCCTTTTGGGATTCGTCCGCCAAGCCGTGTATATTTTTCAGGATTTTTTAAAAAATCCACTATTTCGGCCAATTCTTCTTTGGCTTCATCAATTCCCTGGACATTGGCAAATGTGACTTTTTCTTTCTTGTCATCTATCAGCCTTGCACGACTTTTCCCGAAAGACATTGCTTTCCCGCCGCCGGCACCACCCTGCATCTGGCGCATAAAAAAGATCCACACACCGATCAGAACAATCATGGGCAGCCAGGATACGATGATGGACATAAACCAGGAGTTTTCAGTCGGTGGTTTGGCTTTTATGGCAACATCTTTGGAACGCAGGAAACTTATCAGTTCTCCGTCATCCGGTGCAAAACTTTTATATTTGCTGCCGCGTTCATCGGTTAAATACAGATCCTGACCCTGGATCACTACGTTCTTAATACGTCCATCGTCAACCATTGCGAGGAATTCTGAATATCCGATATCCACCTGTCCCCCGACCTGCTGCTGGTTGAAGATATTGTAGAGCATGACCATCATCAGAACAATTACCAGCCACAGGGAAATATTTTTATAAAATTGATTCAAGGTTTTTCCTTTCTTTATTCTTATTCAAAACTACCTAATATATAAACATGAAATCTGAATATACAAGAAAAAGTTTCAGCTTTTTTTTCCTTGTTTTTTGAGTGCTGCCAGCCTTAATTGTTTCTTGTTTTCCCCGATTTCCCGTAAGGGTTTATTTTCTTTTTTAATAATAATCAAATCATGGTTTTTGTAAACCCTGATTTGACCGGGCAGGTCCAGGCTGATGCCGGAGGAATCATTAAAACAAAATTCAACAATATCATTTATATGGGCAAGGGAAATACGCTTTAAATTTTTTTTGACTGTTTTGATCGCCTTTCTCAACACCCGATTTAAAAGAGCCGGATGAAGGTTTGACATCAAGGTTTTTGAAAATGCAAGGCAGGATGCTTCTGCTTTGATCAGACAGCTGTTAAATTTTATTTTAGTTTCAGACTCCCAAAATTCTTCTTCCTGTCTTAATATATTGCTCAACCTGTCCAGAGCATCAGCAATTTCAGGATTGTATTCCGACTGAAGATGAGGAAGCAGCTCGTGCCTGATTTTGTTTCTTAAATAGGCCATATCCTTATTTGAAGAATCAAACATATATGTCTGGTTTTTAAGCTTTAAGAAAGCAAGAATCTGATTTTTTGATACACGGATCAGGGGTCTGATATATCTGCCATTCCTTATGGGCGGGATTCCTGAAAGCCCTTTGGGGCCGGCACCCCTTAAGAGATTCATCAATACCAGTTCGGCATTATCATCCTTGTTGTGGCCAAAGGCAATTTTTGTGTATCCATGGTTTTCTGCAATAAATTCAAAAAACTGATACCTAGCTTCCCGGCCGGCTTCTTCAATGGATAACCGGTGCTTTTCTGCATAAGTTTTTACATTTTTTTCTCCTTCATAGAACGGCAGGTCCAGCTCATAGGCAAGTTCTTTGACAAAGGTCTTGTCTCTTAAGGATTCTTCTCCCCGAAGCATGTGATTCAGATGGGCAATGCCTGCCTTTATGGTATATTTTTCTTTAAGGGCCAGCAGGGACAATACCAGGGCAACAGAATCCGGGCCGCCGGATACCGCCACCAGGATCGTATCTTTATTTTCAAGCATGTCAAAGTCAGAAATGGTTTTGGCAATGGTTTTTATAAAATCTTTTTGTATGTATTTTTTGTCGTTCATATCAGCAGGCAAACAAAGAATTCCCGGATTTTTCAATCAATCCTGACTGCCGGGCCTTTTCAAAAAATGTGATGATTGCAGCCTCTCCTTTATCCCCGATATTTTTGGAAAAATCATTTACATAAAGTTTGATATGCTGTTGGATCACATCTTCATCCAGTTCCTGGGCATGGATTTTAATATAATCACAGGCCATATCAGGGTTTGAAAATGCATGATCAATGCTTTGTCTGATCAGTTGCTGTATGTCGCAGGCAACCGCAGGGTCAATATCACGCTTAATGGCTATACAGCCCAATGGAATGGGCAGGGATGTTTTGTCTTCCCACCATTGGCCAAGATCTGCTTTTAATTCAAGCCCCATGGCTTGATAAACAAACCGCCCTTCATGAATAATCACACCAAAGTCTGCCCTTTTTTCAATTACAGCCGGCATGACTTCTTCAAATGGCATGGGAATGATGTCTGCGTCCATACCGGCAAAGAGATCATCCATGTAAAACCTGAAAAGATGGTAAGCGGTTGTCCCAAGACCCGGCACGGCAACCACAGGTTTTTTTTTGTCATCAACGGATCGCTCTGGAAGAGAGATAATCAGCGGGCCGCAGCCCACTCCCAGGGCAGACCCGGTCCTTAACAGGGCATATTGGTCTGAAAGGCTCCCAAATGCGGCAAAAGACAGCTTGGTAATATCATATGTGTTCTTAGCGGCTCTCTGGTTCAGGGTTTCCACATCCTCAAGCACAATGTCAAGAAAGTATCCGTGAAGGTCAATCAATGCCCTGGCAATGGCCTTAAAAATAAAGGTGTCATTGGGACAGCTTGAATATGCAAGGCTGTATGTATGATTTGGTTTCATATCTTTATTATTATCAAATGGGCAGGTATAAAAGCAATTTGATTTTTAATATTCTATAACTTTACTTTTATCCTGTCATGCTTATCCTTTTTCAATGTTGGAGAAAACAAAAAAAAGGCGTGTCAGGAACAGGAACAAATTCATGAAAAACGGCAGTTCGATAAGCTTATCACCGGTTCAGACAAATTCAAATTCCAAGGAACTTGACAGGATCAT
>JAHOYS010000387.1 GCA_019038815.1 Desulfobacterales bacterium
CTTTGCCTTCTCATTGCTTCTCTCATCTTACGTCGTCTAAACTGACATGGTTTCTCAAAATGCTTTTTCACTTTAAGACGTTTGAAGAGGCCATCGTTCTGGATTTTCTTTTTTAATATTCTTAAGGCTCTTTCAACATCGTTATCAATAACCGTGACTGTAATTTCTTTCAAAAAACATCGCCCCTTTCATAGTGTATTTAAATATCAAGATATTTATAACCGAACTTTGTAACAAAGTAACGCCTTAAAAGCAAGGAAAAAATAAAGCCTTTCCACCTAAAACTGAAGATGGAAAGGCTTTGAATTCAAAATTTAAATCAAAGTAAATTAGAGTTTAGAAATCAATTCTGCTGTTACTTCAGGAAGTGCTTTTTCACCAGCCAGTGTGAAGTATTTGACAGTATCATCTTTAGCTGCAACATCTTTGAAATAATATGAAGACGCAAGTGTGCCTGTATCTGTGTCATAATAGATGGAATGGCGTTTATCAATGGCAGTCTCATCCTGATCATCATCGCGTGCGCTTAATGCACCGCCGCAGACCCTGCATTTGTCTCCATCCGGTTTAATGGCATCAATAAAAATATTGTTCGGGTGGTTGTTGTTATTTTCGCAAAGGCGGCGGCCCATGATTCTGTTTTTTGCAATCTGTCTGTCCAGAAGCATTTCAATAACATAACTAAGTTTGATGCCGGCTTCTTCCAAAGATGCATGAAGTTTTTGGGCCTGGACTTTATTTCTGGGGAAGCCGTCCAGAAGCCATCCTCCTTTGCAGTCATCTTGTTTTATTCTATCAAGTACCATTGGGATTGTGATTTCATCAGGAACCAGGTCCCCTTTATCAATATATTCTTTTGCTTTTTTACCTAATTCAGTTCCGCCTTTGATGTTTTCACGGAAAATGGCGCCTGATTCAATATGTGCAATATTATATTTGTCTTTCAGGATAGTTCCCTGGGTTCCCTTGCCACTCCCGTTTGGTCCAAAAAATAGAATGTTCATTTAAAACTCCTTATATGTATTAATTTAAGTACCTGTAACCGGTACAATTTTTCTTGACAATTTTTTAAATTATAAGAGTCGTTTTTATTTGTCAAGGTTAAGGAAAAAAGTTGAGAATAGCCTTGAATGTCAGAAGGGATGTTGCTATTAATGGAAAGTTAAAAAAAATCATGAAAATTTTATAAATTATAATCATAAAATATATTTAGGATAAGGGGGGGGCATGACTGAACTAATTGAAGTCAGAGCAAGGGAAATAATTGATTCCAGAGGGAATCCAACGGTCGAGGTGGACGTTGTCTTAGCCTGCGGTGCCAGGGGCAGGGCAGCTGTTCCATCCGGTGCCTCAACCGGTACCAGGGAAGCCCTCGAACTTCGGGATAACTCTGAAAATCGTTTTTTAGGAAAAGGTGTTTTAAATGCCGTTACCAACGTCAATGAAGTGATTGCACCTGAAATTATTGGATATGATGCCATGGACCAGGCAGGCCTTGACAGAACCATGATTGATATCGACGGTACGGAAAACAAGTCAAGGCTTGGCGCTAATGCCATTTTAGGTGTGTCCATGGCAGCAGCAAGAGGTGCGGCAAAAGCATGTGAGATTCCTTTGTTTCAGCATCTGGGCGGTATCAATGCCAGAGTGCTGCCGGTTCCCATGATGAATATTATCAATGGCGGGGCTCATGCTGCAAACAATCTGGATATTCAGGAGTTCATGATTCTTCCTTTTGGTGCACAATCTATTACGGAGGCGGTCCGGATGGGCGCTGAAACCTTTCATCATCTTGCAAAGATCTTAAAGAGTGAAGGGCTGTCCACAGCGGTCGGTGATGAAGGCGGATTTGCCCCGAACCTTAAATCCAATGAAGAGGCTTTGGAATATATCATCAATGCCATTGAAACTGCCGGGTACAGGCCGGGGAAAGACATTGGTATTGCTCTTGATGCAGCTGCTTCAGAATTTTATAAGGACGGCAGATATATTTTTCAGTCAGAAGGCAGAGAGCTTTCATCCGCAGATTTGATCGATTATTATGAAAAATTGATTGAAAAATATCCCTTATATTCCATAGAAGACGGTCTTGCTGAAGATGACTGGGATTCATGGGAAATCATGACTGAACGGCTGGGGAATGCCATACAGATCGTTGGCGATGACATTTTTGTAACCAATCCTGATATTTTTAAAAAAGGAATCGAGCTTGGAATCGGCAATTCAATTCTGATTAAACTAAACCAGATAGGAACGGTTACAGAAACGCTGGATACTATTCAAATGGCAAAAGAATCCGGCTATACAACGATTGTTTCCCATCGATCAGGAGAAACTGAGGACTCTTTTATTGCCGATCTTGCAGTGGGTGTAAATGCAGGACAGATAAAAACAGGGTCCATGTCCAGAAGTGACAGGGTAGCTAAATATAATCAACTCATCAGGATTGAAGAAATGCTGGGAGACAGTGCATCCTTTCCTGAAAACCTTTTTATTTGATTTATATATGACCTTTAGGTTATGAAAAAAAGTTTTTATTTAACCTTTTATATGTTGTTTTTTATCCTGGCATCAGGTACGGGTGAAGCTTTTGTCCCCCAAACGGCTCACCTGTTGCATCTTGTTGCCGGAAAGATCAAACAGCCTGCCGGGATTGAAGCCTTTCAGACCCAGAAAGTCTTAAACTATGAAGATGCGGGAAAAGACTTTGTGGAAGTAGAGGAAAAACTATATTTTTCATATCCCAACCGGTTCAGATTTGAAATCCTCTCAGATACCATGACAGGTTTCAGTGTTGAATCTGATTTCAAATTTGTCAAAGTCATGGACGGAGTTATCGTTTCCCATGATAAACCACTGGTTGAGCTGTATACGGATATCCTTCTTTACCGTGATCATGAAAATCTTTTAAATCAGCTTACCCTGTCTGGTATTGATACCACAAAAGTGTCTTTTCAAAGATATAATGATAAAATTTGCTACGTAGTCGGCAGGTCTTTGGAAAAAGGCAAACCTTTTGCCGGGCTCTGGATAGAAAAAGATACTTTTTTACCCATTAAATATGTGGTTGAAAAAAACGATTGTATGGCCGAGTTTTTTTATAACAACTGGCAGCGTATCAGTAAAACCTGGTATCCGATGCAGGTCAGTATTTTTTTGGATAATCAATTATTTGCAATGGTTCACGTGAAAAACATTAATTTAAAATCAGGGTTTTCGCCGTCTTTATTTGATATTAAGCGTATTGAGCGGTCATATCCTGAAAAATTATATAAACAACCTTAAACAAGTGAGGAATAATGGCTAAAAACACCAAATATATTTTTGTTACCGGAGGCGTACTTTCATCTTTAGGCAAAGGACTTGCATCCGCTGCCATAGGAATGCTTCTTGAAAGCCGCGGCCTGACAGTTACCATCCAAAAACTTGACCCTTACATAAATGTTGATCCGGGAACAATGAATCCTTTTCAGCATGGTGAAGTGTTTGTAACTGATGATGGCGCGGAAACAGATCTGGACTTGGGCCATTATGAAAGATTCACCCATGCAAAACTGGGTAAAAATAATAATTTTACAACGGGTAAAATTTATGATCAGGTGATTACCAAAGAGCGCAAAGGCGAATATCTTGGAGGGACTGTACAGGTCATTCCACATATTACCGATGAAATCAAGAAGAGTATCTGCCTTGTAGCCGGAGATGTCGATGTTGTACTTGTTGAGATTGGCGGCACCATTGGTGATATTGAATCCCTTCCTTTTTTGGAAGCCATCCGGCAGTTTAAAACCGATGCCGGCGCATCTAATGTTATCTATATCCACCTGACCCTTGTTCCCTATATCAAAACCGCTTGTGAAGTAAAAACAAAACCCACACAGCACAGTGTAAAAGAGCTTCGAAGCATAGGTATTCAGCCGGATATTCTTCTTTGCAGAACCGAAAGCTATCTGTCACAGGAAATTAAGGAAAAAATCGCACTTTTTTGTAATGTGGGCGCAGATGATGTTTTTACGGCAAAAGATGTGGACTGCATCTATGAGGTGCCCCTGGTCTACAATAAGGAAGGTCTTGGAGATAAGATATTAAAGAAGCTGAGCATCTGGGCGAGGGCGCCACGGCTGGACGAATGGAAAGAAATGGTCGAAAGGCTTAAAAATCCAAGATTTTCAGTGAATATCGCTATTGTCGGCAAGTATGTTGATTTGACGGAAAGTTATAAAAGCCTTAATGAAGCGCTTGCCCACGGCGGAATATCCAATGATGCCAGGGTTAATCTTCACTATATCGATTCGACAACCCTGACAGAAGATAATGTTGTGGAAATCCTTTCTAAAAGTGACGGGGTTCTTGTCCCGGGCGGATTCGGCTCAAGGGGGATTGAAGGGAAAATTGTTGCCGCAAAATATGCAAGAGAGCATAAGGTGCCTTATTTTGGGATTTGTCTTGGAATGCACATGGCCGTTATTGAAATCGCCAGGAATCTGCTCAACCTTGAAGATGCCCATGGTCAGGAGTTTGACCCCTATACTCCATATCCTGTGATTTATCTTATGAAAGAATGGTATGACGAGCAGACCCATCGGCTTGAAAAGCGGGATGAGGACTCTGACAAAGGTGGGACCATGCGTCTAGGCGCATATCCTTGTAAACTTGTTCCGGATACGGTTGCCATGGCAGCCTATAAACAAGAAGAAATCTCAGAACGTCACAGGCACCGGTTTGAGTTTAATAATGAATATAAAGACCGACTGATAGAGGAGGGCGGCCTTGTCGTCAGCGGGACTTCTCCGGACCATGAGCTTGTTGAGATCGTGGAGCTTAAAGATCATCCATGGTATCTTGGATGTCAGTTTCATCCTGAATTCAAATCCAAACCCGGAAATCCGCATCCATTATTCAGGGAGTTTATTAAGGCATCATTGAAAAATGCCAAAATTGTCAAAACTAAAAAATAAACATGTTATCAGTTTTATGCATATGAAACAAAATATTACAATTGACTGTGGAAACATAAAGCTTGAGGGAGTCTTGCAGAAAAATTCTTCTCAAAACGCTGTTATTATCTGTCATCCTCATCCTCTTTATGGCGGGAATATGGATAATCCTGTGGTGATGACCATTGCAGATGCTTTTTTTGAAAAAGGATTTACAACCCTGAGATTCAACTTCAGGGGAACCTGCAACAGCACCGGTATGTTTGACAATGGAAACGGGGAGCAGGAAGATATCAGGGCTGCCATGTCATTCCTGGTCGAAAGCGGTTATAAGAATATCTGTCTTGCCGGGTATTCTTTTGGTGCAAGGATGAATGCCCTGGTGGTTTCAAAAGGGTGTGAAGTTAAAGACCATATTATGGTGTCACCGCCCATGGGGTTTATGAGTTTTGATGATATTGAAAAAATATCTTCTACAGGGCTTATCGTGACCGGGGCCAAGGATGATATTGCCCCGGCAGACCTGATTCAAAAGCATATCAATCGATGGCAGATCACTCCGCGGTATGAAATTATTGAAAGTTGTGACCATTTTTATTCAGATTGCCTGGACAAGCTTAAGGCCATACTGACAGATTATTTGTGATTTTCAGGTTACGTGTGACCTTCAGATTATCTGTCGTAAAAGGGATAAGTAATGAGATCAAAACAACCGCATGATTTTGATTATATTGTTATTGGTTCAGGCTTTGGTGGAAGCGTGTCTGCATTAAGGCTTTCCCAGAAAGGATATCGTGTGGGTGTCCTTGAAAAGGGAAAAGAATGGAAGACGACGGATTTCCCGAAAACCAACTGGAATATCAGAAAATATTTATGGCTGCCCGATTTTGGTTGTTATGGATATCAGATGCTCACCTTGTTCAAACATGCCATGATTCTCCATGGCGGCGGTGTCGGCGGCGGCAGTCTTGTCTATGCCAACCAACTCCTTATTCCTCCTGATAAGGTGTTTGAAAGCCCGGACTGGTGTATTGAGAATGCCAGAGAAAAATTGATGCCCCATTATGAGACAGCAAAAAAAATGCTGGGGGCAAATGTAAGCCCCCAGGTGGGAAAGGCTGATGAGCTGTTAAAAGAAGTCGGGATTGAAATGACTGGGAAAGATACCTTTCATAAAAATGATGTGGGAATTTTTTTCGG
>JAHOYS010000320.1 GCA_019038815.1 Desulfobacterales bacterium
CATCTCCGTCATTGCTGTATAATCTGTGATGTCACATTGAATTGGCGTAATGGAAATATAGTTTTTTGATAATGCATTGATATCTGTATCTTGTTCACCATCCACTTGGTTTATGCTGCCATACCAATAATAAGATCTGTCCTTTGGATCAATGCGTTTTTCAAATTTTTTTGAAAGATTATTAGAGGCCTGCCGGGTAATTTTGACCCCGCGAACTTCATTCAATGAAATATCCGGCGCATTGATGTTTAAAAACGTGCCGGCAGGAAGACCATAATCACATACTTTGTCAACCAGGTCACCTATAAATCGGGACATACCCTGAAAATCTATTGTTTTTCCTCTCTTTATTGAAACTGCCATGCTTAATAAGCCATTTAATGCAGCTTCCCTGGCAGCTCCCACAGTACCCGAATAGTTGATATTAACCCCGGTATTACTGCCCGGATTAATCCCTGATATAACCAGATCAGGTGGTGTGGTGCAAAGTTTAAACAGGCCCAGCTTGACACAGTCGGCCGGAGTTCCTGCAATCGCATATCCCTCACCCCCGCCATTTAAGTTTATTTTGTCAATCCTGATGGGTTCATTAAGGGTAATGCCGTGCCCCACGGCACTTTTTTCTCTATCGGGTGCTGCCAGAATAATTTCATGATAAGATCGAAGCGTTTCATATAACACTTGAATCCCCGGAGCACTGTATCCATCATCATTTGTAAGAAGAATTTTCATTATTTCACTTATAGTTTCAATTTTCTGTTTATCCTGTCCCGCAAGTTTCCAGCATGATTTTAACTGTCTTAGCCATGTTGTAGGCTGGAGGACTGTATGTCCCTGATTTTTTAATGATTATAAGTTGACATTTAAATCTTTTCAAGATACTTTTTATCTTAATTCAATTTATTTTTACAACGGTGTAAAAATAGGTTTTTCCATGACAAAGGTGTCTGCTCCGGATTCTAACCGGGGAGGGTGCCTTTTTGTATTTTCAGGGATTCATTTCAATGAAGAAATGTAAAAAATAACTAGATTTAAAAAAGGAGACCAAGTTATGGAAATGAGATTTTCAAAAGGAAATGATGCCCTGGGAACAAAAAACCGGGGGAATGTCTGTGAATCCAGCCTTTGTACCTTATGTCGTGCAGATTGTAATGGAAAGTGTGAAACATGGCTGTCCAGCATGGTTGGAAGGAAACTGTTATATCCAAGAAGCTTTGGACTGGTTACCGCCGGCGCAAACAATACCAACCATGTGGGGGTATCCTATAACTCCCTGAGAATTCAAGGGTATGCATATGGTTCTGCAGGCCTTACAAAAGATATGACCAACAGCCCTGATGACTGTGTTTTTCCAAATGTAAGCCTTGAAACCGAGTTTGGAAGCAAGATTAAAACAAAAATCCGGATGCCCATGATGACAGGTGCCCTGGGCTCAACCCTGATTGCAGAAAAATATTGGGATTCCTTTGCCATTGGCGGTGCATTGATAGGTATCCCGGTGGTGATCGGTGAAAATGTGGTGGGTGTGGATAAAAATTCTGAAATCGGCCCGCAGGCAGATAAAAAAGGTAAAATTGTTAAAGCACCTGAGCTTGACCGGAGAATAGAGACCTATTTAAGATATTTCAATGGATTTGGTGCCATAATTGTTCAGCTCAATGTTGAGGATACTCGAAATGGTGTGGCAGAGTATGTTGTGGATAAATATGGGAACAAGTGTATCATTGAATTAAAATGGGGTCAGGGTGCAAAGAATATTGGCGGAGAGATACA
Organism: Desulfobacterales bacterium; assembly: GCA_019038815.1. Classification (GTDB taxonomy): domain Bacteria; phylum Desulfobacterota; class Desulfobacteria; order Desulfobacterales; family Desulfobacteraceae; genus Desulfobacula. Next base: position 1,774 of record JAHOYS010000320.1, read on the forward strand.
GGTCAGAAGCCTTGAATATGCCCTGTTTCTGAAAAAACGAGGGTATGTGGTTGATCCTGATCCGTCTCTGCCTGAAGTACAGCATGGATTTGAGCAGGGTGCAATTAAATCTTTTGCCCGACACAGCCGTCTGGGTGCCACCAATCTCGATACAGTCAGAAAGGTTCAGGAAGATTTCATGAACACAGTGGAATATCTTCGCGGTATCGGGTTTGAGAGAATTACTTTGAAAACAGGTTCCTATGGCATGGAAGAACTGGCAATGGCCATTAAATTTGCAACAGATGCAAAGCTTGATCTTTTAACGATTGACGGTTCCGGCGGGGGGACGGGCATGAGTCCGTGGAATATGATGCAAAGCTGGGGTGTTCCCTCCATTATTCTTCATTCAAAAGCCCATGAATATGCCGGCATTTTATCGGCAAAAGGGAAAAATGTTGTAGACATGTCCTTTGCCGGTGGTTTTGCCCTTGAAGATCATCTTTTTAAATCACTTGCATTAGGTGCTCCTTATACAAAATTGATTTGTATGGGAAGAGCAATTATGATCCCGGGATTTTTAGGGGCAAATATAGAGGGAGCCATCAATCCTGAGCAGCGGGCGGCAGTGAGCGGTAACTGGAATGAATTGCCTAAAACGGTTCTGGAAGTTGGGAAAACTGCAAATGAAATTTTTGTAGGTTACCATGATCTTGAGAAAAAAATGGGCAAGGAGGAAATGAAGAATATTCCTTATGGTGCCATTGCATTCTATACACTGGCGGATAAGCTGGGCTGCGGCCTGCAGCAGTTAATGGCCGGAGCAAGAAAATTTTCTTTGAATCAAATCACACGCCAGGAGATTTTTTCAGGTAATCGGGAAACAGCAATTGAAACCGGCATTCCCCATGTGTCTGATGTGAATAATGAAAGTGCAAAAAAAATATTAAACGCATAAAAGGGATATTTATTTGATTATATATGACCGGGCCCGGTTAAGGTATACACCGGGCCCGGTCATATTTTTATTTATTCAATTTCTTCCTGTCTGGTTAAACAAACAGGTAAAAGTCGATTTTAAGCCTGAGTCGTTTTTTCAATGGTTTCCATTGCAACCTGATAGACTTTTTCACTGAAACGGGACTTTAAGGCATGCTTCAGCATTGTTTTATTAATTGCGTTTTCTTTTTTTGCCATTACACCAAGGGAAGCCAGAGCCCAGTCCTGTTTTTTGATTTTTAATTCCCGGAAGTCGATTTCAACGACATCAGCTCTGGTTTCAGGAATGGTGACACTTTTTTCTTTTAAAACAAATGTGTCTGGTTTCAGTGTGGCAAACATTTTTTTTCTTCTCTGGACACCTTCATCACTCAGCGCCAGGACGACAGTTGGAGATTCAATGCCGGTATACCCGATTTTCTCCGGAGAAATCAGAATTTCACTGACAGACTGCCCCCTGAGAACGGTGATATTATAATCATTTTTCATAGACACGTTCATGCCCGCATAAAGACCTGCATAACAGACAATATCACCAGCAGTTACAATCCTCATGCCGGCACTTCCTAAAATGACCACTTCCTGCCGTTGATATTCCTTAAGAGTGATCTTTTTTTCTATGGCAACTGCCTCGGGGAAGGTGTTTCTCTCTTTGGCAAGTGCCCTGTATCGCTCACCATATTCAGGTCTTTGATTTTCTTCTATGATACCGCATCTTTCAGGTGAATCGATTATCATCTGATCAAGAACCTTTGGGGTGAGCCGGTTTTTTTTGGTATAGCGGCCGGTGCACATGCCAAGGGTTTCAATTATTGAAAATCCTTTATGTTTAACAGCACCGGCAATTTTTTCAGGCAGGTCTGCATCAAGGCCTGAACATCTGTCAATATAAGTTGCGCCGGCACTTTGTGCAATGGCGCAGATATCAAGGGGAATTTCAGCCTGATTGAGAAATTGAGATCCCACCACAGCATCGGTCGGTGTGGTGGCAGAGTATTGACCGCCGGTCATGCCAAAATTGAAATTATTGAGAATAATAAGCGTAAGATCAAGGTTCCTTCTGCAGGATGCCAGTACATGGGCTCCACCGATACCAAGGCCCCCGTCTCCCATGGTGACAATTACATTCAGCTCGGGATCGGCAAGCTTAAGGCCCGATGCATAGGTCAGGGCCCGGCCATGAACTCCATGGAGTGCGTGTACATTGAAGAAAGTATCAAAAAGGCCGGAGCATCCGATATCCGTAACGATAACGGTTTTGTCAGCCGAAAGATTCAAGCGGTCAAACGCTCTGTCAAGGCTGTTGGTGATTTTTTCATGGGTGCATCCAGGACAATAAACCGGGGGCCGATTTTTATTTAAATAACTATTCATTTTCAATGACCTCCATAATTTTTTCAGGCGAGATCATTACTCCGTTCATCTGGCCGTAAAACTTTATTTTTTTATCACACAGTACCCGTTTTACTTCATTGACATACTGGCCCAGATTCATCTCTATGACTATGATTTGTTTAAAGGGTTTTGCTTTTTCCAGCAGGAGTTCTTCGGGTACCGGCCACAGGCTTTTAAGGGTTAAGGTGGAGATAGATTTTCCCTTGATTTCAAGTATTCTGGCAGCATCTTCGACAGCACGGGCCGTTACACCATAACTGATGACCAGAGTATCACTATTTCCTTTGATGTCTTCTTCAAAAAGCGTAATTTTTTTTCGGGCATTATAAATTTTTTCTCTCAACCGGTCCTGGTTTTTGGCAATCACTTCCGGGTCAATGGTGATATAGCCGTCGGGCCCATGGGTTGATGATGTCTGTCTTACAAGGGTTTTGCCGCCAATGGGAAGAAATGGCGGCGCAGCATCCGGTTTGGCTTCAAAGGGCAGGTAGGTATCCCCGGAAAATAATTTTCTTTCAACAATCGGCGGGAGGGGTGCAGACTCAAGATCAAAACTCTCTTTTGTCATACCGATTTCCTTGTTGGAAGCGATAAAAACAGGGCACCTGAATTCTTCAGCATAGTTAAAGGCATGAACAGCAAGCACATAGCAGTCAAGCGCATCTTTGGGAACCAGCACGATTACGGGAACACCGCTGGTGCTGCCCCATCTTAAAAATTGGATATCACTGTCAGCCCCTCTGGTTGCCGAACCTGTTGAAGGTCCCAGGCGCTGCACATCTGCAATCACAAGGGGGATTTCGCTGCCAATGGCAAAGGAAATCTGTTCGCTGTATAGACTGATTCCGGGGCCGGAAGTTGCTGTAAGTACTTTTTTGCCTGCCATGGATGCACCGATACAATATCCCATGGATGCGATTTCATCCTCGCCCTGAATACAGATGCCGCCTTGGGGAGGGAGCATTTCCAGCATGCTGTTAAAAATAGTTGTTGCCGGCGTAATGGGATAACCTGCAAAAAAATTACAGCCTGCAGCAATTGCCCCCCTGGCAAGTGCCTCATTTCCTTCCATAAATGATAAAGCCATTTTTTTCTCCTTGGGTTTAATAAAAGCGTCTATCAACTTAAATTATAAATCTGATCAAATATTTGATCAGATTTATAATTTATTATCCCTTTGCGGTTTGTATGTCAAGAATAAAATGACTGATATTCAAGTAGATAGAGCGATTATTAGAATTTGAAATTATCTGTTTTTATAATTGATTTTATAAAAGGCTTGGTATATTTATTTTGGTTATGGAGAAAAAAATAAAAAAGAAGAAAAAGAGCAAAGATGATTTTACTCAGGAAGCCTATATGGGTATTCGGCGGATGTTTTTTTTAAATGAAATCATACCGGGGCAGAAGATTTCATATGGCGATCTTGCAAGGCGCCTTGAAATGAGTACGACACCGGTTATTCAGGCATTGAAACGGCTGGAGTATCAAGGTCTTGTCAGGCATGAACCCAATCGCGGCTATTATACTGAAAATATCAGTTTAAAAGAAATTACAGAGATATATGAATTCAGGGAATTAATTGAAACTTCTCTTTTGCCAAAAACCATATCCAAAATTGATAAAAAAGGGCTGGGAATATTAAAAAAGGCTCTGGAATCTCATCTTGCCGCTGTAAGAGATATTTATTTAAAGGAACGACTTTTAAAAGATATGGAATTTCATCTCATACTTGCCGGGCTTTCAGGATGTGCAATTCAAATTAATACCTTGAAATCTCTTTTTGATCTTTTATATCTTAAATACCGGGGCAATATTCTTTTTGTGACCCCCATGGAAACGGTTGATTCCGAACACACTAAATTATATGAATTTATTGCCGATTCTGATCTTGATGGAGCTGTCAGAATTTTAAAACAACACATTTCAAATGTTAAAGAGCATGCCATCATCAGTAT